>NZ_JBFNGB010000001.1:0-158040 GCF_046035835.1 Helcococcus bovis | reverse complement strand
GTTAAAAAATCATCTCATAAAAGATATAATAAAAATATATTATAATTTCAAAGGAGAAAACATGAATGTTTTAGTTTACCTAGGATCAAAGTTAGGAAATAAAGAAATTTTTAAGGATGCTGCTATTGAAGTTGCTGATTGGATTTCAAATAAAGGATATGGTCTTGTGTATGGTGGAAATGAAAATGGATTGATGGGCATTTTGGCGAGTAGGGTATTATCTAATGAATGTAAAGTTATTGGGGTTATGCCAAAATTTCTGAAGGAAATTGAGATGGTTAAAACTGATTTATCAGAATTTATTGAAACAGATACAATGCAGGAAAGAAAAGATCTTATGAGAGAATTATCAGATGTTTGCATTGCTATTCCCGGTGGACCAGGAACCATGGAAGAAATTACAGAAGCATATTCATTGCATTTGGTAGGACAAAACTCTAATGCATGCATTTTATTTAATAAAAATGGGTATTATAATGATTTAAAAAATATGTATGACAATATGGTTGTAAATGGATTTTTAACTAAAGAAGATAGAAGTAAATTACTATTTTCTGAAGATTTTAATGAAATAGATAGATTTATAAAAAAGGTATTAAATAATGATTAGATTAGCGAAAATAGATGATTTTAATAGTATTTTAGATGTGTATAAAATTGCTAGAACTTTGATGAAAGAAACAGGAAATCCAAATCAATGGGGAGATAATAGACCTACAGAAGAAGCTGTTTTGGAAGATATAAAGGCTTCAAAAATGTATGTTATAGAAGAAAATACTGAAATTTTAGGAGTGTTTTCGTTGCAAGATGTTGACTATGACTATGTAAATATTGATGGTAAATGGTTAAATGATGAAAAATACATTGTTATTCATAAAGTGGCTTCATCCGGCAATAAAAAAGGAATATTTTCAGAAATTATTAACTATGTTTATAGTAAAACGAAGAATATAAGAATTGATACGCATGAAGATAATAAAGTAATGCAAAAATTATTAGTTGATAATGGTTTTACATATTGTGGTGTGGTTTTTATAGAGGGAAAATTAAAAAGAAGAGCATATCATTTGGTAATAAAAAAATAATAGCTTTTATATTTATTTATTACAAACTAAAAAATATACAAAAAGTGACCGTAATCACATTTAAAATGCAAAATTTGTGACCGTTATCACAAATGTTCGTTAATAATATACTTATTGGAAAAACTGTAAAATATGAGTTATAATAATAAATGAAGCAATATGCTATAAAAAATTGAAGGGAGATTTTAATGGGTAAATATTCAGATAAGCTAACTAAAGAACAAAAATTAGAAATGCTTAAATTAATGGAAGTTTGTAGACATTTTGATTTACAATTATCAAAATTGTTCGCAAGAGGTTTAGTTGCTGGTATGACACATTATTCAGTAGGGGAAGAAGCTGCTAATGTTGGTGGAATCTATGCAATGAGAAAAGAAGACTTAATGTATTCAAATCACAGAGGTCACGGTCAAACTATAACAAAAGGTATCGACATTAACAGAATGATGGCTGAAATCTTGGGAAGAGAACCAGGATATTGTAAAGGTCGTGGTGGTTCAATGCACGTGTTTAACTTAGAAGTAAATAACATGGGATGTAATGGTATTGTAGGTGGTGGACACGGTATAAGTATCGGAGCTGCATTTGTACAAAAACAAAAGAAAACAGGTAATGTAGTTGTTTCATGTATGGGTGATGGAGCAACAAATGAAGGTTCATTCCACGAAACATTAAACATGGCTTCAATTTGGGATTTACCAGTTGTTTACTATGTAATAAATAATAAATATGGTATTTCAATGGATATTCATGATGCTATGAATGTTGAGCATATTACAGATAGAGCTTCAGCTTATGGTGTGAAAGCAATTCACGTTGAAGATGGTAATGATGTTTTAGCGGTTTATGATGCTATGAATGAAGCTATTGAACATGCAAGATCAGGTAAAGGACCAGTTTTGATGGAAGTTGAAACATATAGATGGTTTGGTCATTCAGCAAGTGATGCTGGGGCATATAGATCAAGAGAAGAAATAAATTCATGGAAAGAAAGAGATCCAATCGAAGCTTATAGAAAAGTTTTATTAGATACAAAAGTAGCTAATATAGATGAATTAGATAAAATTAGAGATGAAGCAATTAAAGAAGTTGATGAAGCAGTAGCATTTGCTAAAAATGCACCATTCCCTCAAGAAAATGTTGCTTTTGAAGATAATTTAGCAGAATAGTAATAGAGATTATAGATTTATATTAAGCAGAGAAAAGGAGAAAAATATGGGCGAAAAGAAAGTGATGCAATTTCGTGAAGCAATAAAACATGCTATGGTAGACGAAATGCGTTTAAATGAAGATGTATTTTTAATTGGTGAAGATGTAGGTATTTTTGGTGGTGACTTTGGTACAACAGTAGGAATGATTGAAGAATTTGGACCACAAAGAGTTATTGATACACCAATTTCAGAAGCTGCAATCAGTGGATTAGCTACAGGAGCTGCTTCAGTAGGTATGAGACCAATCGTTGATATGACATTTATGGATTTTATCACAATTGCTATGGATTCAATTGTTAACCAAGCTGCACCTATGAGATATATGTTAGGTGGAGAAGTACAAGTTCCGGTTGTATTTAGATGTGCTAATGGTGCAGGTACAGGTGCTTCATCACAACACAGCAAAACATTAGAATCATGGTTTACACATATTCCTGGATTAAAAGTTGTTGCTCCATCAAATCCAAATGACGCATATGGATTATTAAGAGCGGCGATTAGAGATAATAACCCAGTTATTTACTTAGAACCAAAATCACACTTTGGTATGAAGGGTGAAGTTGATGCAAGTGATGATAATATTGCAGAAATAGGAAAAGGTAAAATTGTTAGAGAAGGTAAAGATGTAACAATTGTATCTTGGGGTAAAGCATTTGTATTATGTGAAAAGGCTGTTGAAGAATTAGCTAAAGAAGGTGTTGATGTAGAATTAGTAGATATTATGACATTAATTCCTTTAGATGAAAAAATTATTTTTGATTCTGTAAAGAAAACAGGAAAATTAGTTGTTGTACATGATTCATTCAAAACAAGTGGTTTTGGTGGAGAAATTGTTGCAAGAGTAGTTGAAAGTGAAGCATTTGATTTCTTAGATGCTCCAATTAAACGTGTTGCAAGTGCAGATACACATGTTCCATCAGCTCCAAACTTAGAAAAAGCAGTTCAACCAAGTGTTGAAAAAGTTAAAGAGGCAGTATTACAAGTTGTAAATAATAAATAAAAGGAGAAGCTATGTCAGATAAAAAATTTAGAGCTACTCCAGCCGCAAGAAAATATGCTAAAGAACACGGTATTGACTTGTCACAAGTTAAAGGTACTGGAGCAAAAGGTCGTGTACATTTAGACGATGTAATAGAATTTAAACTACATGGAAGAATTAAGATTTCTCCATTAGCATTAAAGATTGCAGAAGTTGAAGGCCTAAATGTTCAAGTAATTACAGGTACAGGACCAAAAGGTAAGATCATGAAGGAAGATGTTTTATCACTTCTTCATGGTGAAGATAAGAAAGAAGAAAAAGCTGTAGCATCAAAACCAGAAGCAAAACCAGTTGAAAAAGAAGAAAATCCAGATTATGAAGTAGTTAAGATTTCTCCAGTTAAGAAGGTTGTTGGTAAGAGAATGAGAGAATCTGTAGATATTTCACCAACATATATGGTAAGTGTTTCTGTTGATATGACAAACTTATTAGCATTTAGAAAACAAACAGTGGATATGGTTGTTGATAGAGTTGGACAAAAACCTTCCGTTACAGACTATATTTCATTAGCTACAGTCAAAACATTGCAAAAACATCCATATGTAAATTCATCAGTTAGTGAAGATGGACAAAATATTTTATTACACAAACATGTAAGCTTAGCTATAGCTGTGGGTACAGATGAAGGTCTTTACGTACCAGTTATAAAAAATGCTGATGAAATGAGTTTTACAGAATTAGTTGTTGAAAGTAAGAGAGTAATTAAAGCTACATTAGACAAAAAATTAAAACCAGCAGAAATGCAAGGTTCAACATTTACAATATCTAACTTAGGTATGTATGGTGTTGATAACTTTACATCAATAATTAATCAACCAAATACAGCTATTTTGAGTGTTAGTGCAACAATTCAAAAACCGGTTGTGATAAATGGTGAAATTGTAATTAGACCTATGATGAATGTATCCTTAAATGCGGACCATAGAGTAATCGATGGTTTGGAAGGTGCTAAATTCATGCAAACATTGAAGAATAATTTAGAAAATCCAGTTGGATTATTAATTTAATTAGGAGGATAAAATATGGCATATGAAGTTATCATGCCCAAAGCCGGCTCAGAAATGGAAGAGGGCGAAATCGTACAATGGCTTAAAAATGAAGGTGATAAAGTAGAAGTTGGAGAACCTTTATTAGAAATCGTTACAGATAAAGTAAATATGGAAGTAGAAGCAGAAGATGCTGGTACATTATTAAAAATATTACACAAAGCAGGAGAGGTAGTACCTGTTGTAACTACAATTGCTTGGATTGGTGAACCAGGGGAAGAAATTCCAGTAGCTGGTGGATCAGCACCTGCAGCAGATTCAGCTCAAGTTGAAGAAGTAGTAGAAAAAACAAAAGAAGATGTTATGCCTGCATCAGTAGCGAAAGCAACAGAAGAAGTAGCACCTAAGAGAGAAAGAAAAGGTGAATATGATGTTGTTGTTATTGGTGGTGGTCCTGCTGGTTATGTAGCTGCTATTAAAGCTGCACAATTAGGTGGTAAAGTTGCCGTTGTTGAAAATAGCGTAGTTGGTGGTACTTGCTTAAACAGAGGATGTATCCCAACAAAAGCATACTTACACAATGCAGAAATTATTCATAGCATTAAAGAAGCTGAAAGTAGAGGTATTAAGTTAGTTAACGATGCATTCTCAGTAGATATGGCTAAAACTGTTGCTGTTAAGAATGGTGTTGTTAAAAAACTTACAGGTGGTATTGCTGGATTATTCAAATCATACGGAATCAAGTTATTCAATGGTTTAGGAACAATTACTAAAGATAAGAAAGTTTTAGTGAATGGTGGTGAACACGTAATTGACGCTGATAAGATTATTATGGCTGGTGGTTCAAACGTAAGAATGTTAAACTTACCAGGCTTAGACAGCAAGAGAGTATTAACATCTGATACTATCTTGGATTTAGAAGAATTACCAAACAGATTAGTTGTTGTTGGTGGTGGTGTAATAGGGGCTGAAATTGGACAAGCATTTGCATCATTTGGATCAAAAGTTACAATAGTTCAAGGTTCAGACAGAATCTTAAACGTTTTAGATAAAGATTTATCTGATGTTGTTGCAAAGAGATTCCAAAAAGATGGAATTGAAATCATCACAGGAGCAAGATTTGCTGGTGTTGAAGAAAAAGGAAATGAAATTAAAGTTAAATTAGAAGGAAAAGATGATATCGTAGCTGATTACTTACTATTGTCAGTAGGTCGTGTACCTAACTTAAGTGGTTTAGGTGAAATCGAACTAAAACAAGAAAGAGGAAGATTAGTAGTTAACGAATATATGGAAACATCTGATCCAGATATCTATGCACCAGGGGACGTAAATGGTGAATTGATGTTAGCTCATGCTGCATTTAAGATGGGTGAAAGAGCTGCTGAAAACGCAATGGGACACCGTAAGAAAGTAAGCTTGAAGTCAATTCCTTCAGCAGTATATACATTCCCAGAAGTTGCAACAGTTGGTTTAACAGAAGAAGATGCTAAGAAGAAATATGATATTAAAGTAGGTAAATTCTCATTTGCGGGTAATGGTAGAGCATTAGGTGCAAACAAAGCTGAAGGATTTATCAAAGTAATCATGGATACAAAATACCATGAAATTTTAGGTGTACACATTGTAGGACCAAGTGCAGCAGAAATTATTAACGAAGCTGTAACAATCATCGAAACAGAAATGACTGTAGATGATGTATTGGAAGCAATGCATGGACACCCAACATATTCAGAAGCTTTATATGAAGCATTTGCTGATTGTTTAGATATTAGTATCCATTTACCAAAAAAGAAAAAGTAATTTTAATGTGGAAGAAGTGAAAAAGAATGATATATTTAGAAGCAAAAGGTAATGATCCAGCATATAATACAGCATTAGAGTTATTTGCATTTAATGAACTTGCAAAAAAAGATAATGTGTTTATGTTATGGATAAACCAACCATGTATTGTTGTTGGTAAAAATCAAAATACTAGAGAAGAAATTGATCAACATTATTGTGATGAACATGATATAAAGATTGTTAGAAGAATTAGTGGTGGTGGAGCTGTCTACCACGACTATAACAATCTAAATTATACAATTATATCAAATGAAGATAATGAAGCAGATTTTAACTTTAAGTCATTGAGCCAACCTGTTATTGATACTCTTGCAGAAATGGGAGTGAAAGCTGAATTTACAGGAAGAAATGATTTGCAAATAGGAGATCAAAAATTCTGTGGTAATGCTCAATACATTAAAGGGAAAAGAATAATGCATCATGGATGTATTATGTTCGATGTAGACTTATCAGTTCTTACAAAGGCTTTAACAGTTTCAAAAGATAAGTATGAGTCAAAAGGTAAGAAATCAGTAAGAGCTAGAGTTACAAATATTAAGCCACATTTGGAAGATCAAACTTTAACAGTTAAAGATTTTATGAATACTTTGAGAAACTTTATGGATAAGAAGTATCATATGGAAGAATATATTTTATCTGAAGAAGATGAAAAGAAAGTTTTAGCTATTAAATCTGAAAAAAATGATTCATGGGATTGGGTTTATGGAAAAAATCCTGAATTTACAGTTCAAAGAAAGAGAAAGTTACCTACTGGTAAGGTAGAAGCTAATATTAATGTAATTAATAATGTTATAGAAAATGTTAAATTCTATGGAGACTTCTTTGGGGTTAAAGATGTTGCAGAATTAGCTCAAAAATTAAAAGGAATTAAATACGACAGAGAATCAGTTGAAAAAGTTATAAATAGTGTAAACATTAAAGAATACTTTATGGGAGTAACTAATGAAGAAGCTATTGATGTTTTAGTTGACTAATATATTAAATTGTTAAGATTTAAGGGTTCTTTGTTAAATACCTATAGGGAACAAGTAGTGTTGGTAAAGAATTAAAGTAACATATTGAGAGAATTAGAGAGTAAAATTTCTAATTCTCTTTTTAATTTCTTATTTACTTTACCTCTTTATTTTCAAAATTATAATATGTATTTTATTTTGTTATATCATTATAACTTCATATTAAAAGTATTATTATTACACATATTTTTAAAATCACCATTTTTATTATAAATTACAAATGATATTAAATACTTATTTTTAGCCTTCTTCCTTATATAAAATTTATAAAAAATCCATTATATTAACTATAATTTTAAAAATATTAAAATGCTAGTTAACGTTTACAAAATTTTTACACAACTATAATAGCAAAAATTAAGAAAAAATAAAATTTTATTTCAAATTTGTTATTTTTCTAATCTATTAATCTAAATATTTTAATAGTTCTCTTATTAAATAAAGCGACCCACACCATAATATCAAATCGTCTTCGCTTGCCAAAGACTTAGTGTATTGAAATGCTTCAAAATTATTTGATATAACTTTTATATTAATTTCATACTCTTTTATGATTTCATTTAATTCTGTTTCAGAATAATTTCTGCCCGGATAATCCACTGTTGTAACGATAAGTTCATCTGATATTTTTGATAAAGCTGATAAAGCATAAGATATATCTTTATCTTTTAACATACTAAATCCTACTATAAGTCTATTAAATTTTAAGCATTTAATTGTATCTATCAAACTAATGATTGATTCTTTATTATGTGCTCCATCAAATATAATTTTAGGATTTTTAGATACTACTTCCAAGCGTCCGGTATTTCTAGCTAAATATATCCCATCATATATATCTTTTTCTGAAATCTCATAATTATTTTTCAGATAATCTATAACCGTTAATGCTAATGCCGCATTGTATACCTGATGTTTGCCAATAAGACACGACTTCATATTTTTATAAGTTCTAAAATTAAACACATTCTCAACTTCAGATATTTTAAGTATATCAATTTCAGAAATTGAGAATGTATTAAACTCACAATTTAATTTAATGGCTTTTTGTTCAAAAATTTTGTGTACAGTATCAATTTGAGGATACATAAACACAGGACAATTATTTTTTATTATACCTGCTTTATTTTCTGCTATATCTTCTATTGTATTACCTAAAACATTTTGATGATCTTTTGAAATTGTCACAATAACTGATGCAATAGGCTTTTTTATTATATTAGTTGAATCAAGTTTTCCTCCAAGCCCAACTTCAACTACTGCAAAATCAACGTTTTGATCATAAAAATATTTATACATAATAGATGTTATAATTTCAAAATATGTTATAAACTTTCCATTTTTTTCCATAGCATCGATGATTAAGATTAGTTTATTTATATATTCTATAAATAACTTTTCAGACATTTGAACCCCATTTATTTTAAATGAATCTGTTATATCATTCATATATGGGGAAGTAAATAAACCACATTTATATTTTCTAGATAATACTGATGCTATAAAATTGGATGTAGACCCTTTTCCATTTGTTCCTGCTATATGTATTACTTTAATTTTATCTTGAGGATTATCTAATTTATCTAACAAATATTTTATATTGTCCAAGTTAAATTTCCCTTTTGATCCTCCTTTTAAATACAACCAATCTAAGCAACTATTTATATCATAAAATTTTTGCATTGTTCCCCCTTGTAATTTTAAATTGATTTTATATAATTTATTATATCAGAATTTTTAAAATATTTACGGAACACATATTTTAATTTGACTAATATTATATAAGGAGTATTTATATGAAATCAAAATTTAATCTACAATCTTTAATTATGGCAACTTTACTTACGGCTATATCAATTATTTTAACAAGATTTTTATCTTTTTATTTAACACCAAATATGAGAATAGGCATAGGTTCCCTTCCTATAATTTTTAGCGGTGCAGTATTAGGTCCTTTTTTAGGTGCCTTAACAGGTGTAGCAGCGGATTTAATAGGTATAATGATTAACCCGGGAGGTGTTCCTCATCTAGGATTTACATTATCATCAACACTTACAGGATTAATTCCGGGAATTATATTTTTTATAATATTCAATAAAAATAATGAAAATCAAAATTTAAAAATATTATTAACTAATCTGTTTATTTTTGGATTTATAAATCTTATTCTTAACAGTATATGGTTAAGTCAATTAAGCAGTTTAAGTATTTGGTTTTTAATTATATCACGTCTGCCAAAAATTCTTATAGAATCAGTATTTACAGGAATACTATTAAAATTATTACTAAACAAAAAAGTTACACTACTTTTAAATCAATAAATCTTGTTAGATAATAATAGATATGTGACAAAAAATAAAAAATAGGAAGCTATTTGGTAATATAAGTTTAAGCAAAAAAATAAATTATCAGAAAGAAAGGCTTCCTATGAAAACTAGTATAATAGAAGAAATTAGATTTAATCCAAATAGTGAAAATTTAATACTAAAGTGAATCAATATCATAAAAATTGTAGTTAATCCAAAAATTCTATGATATTTTATGATAGGTTTTAATATTTTTGGAAATATTTTATTCAATATTTTATTATTTTTTATTTGTTCTCTATAATTTTTGTTTATAAATTTTAGAATATAGTTTAATAATGCCAAACCATAAAATAATAATATTAGAAGACCAAATAATCCTCCTAGTTTATCCAGATTCCCCTTCTTAAAACTATACAAATACATATCCTTTTATTTTAAAATAAAAAATGTGGAGAAAATTCCACAAATTTTTAAACTAATATATTTTCAATTTTTTCATAATCTTTTATCAAGATTTTTCCTCTTGAAACAAGACTCAAAATACCTTCTTCTTCAAATTGATTTAATTTTCTACTCATAGTTTCTCTTGATACCCCTGCTAAAGAACCTAATTCTTCTTGTGTAATATTGTATTTTATTAAAATACCTTTATCAGTTTCTTTTCCGTAAAGATTTACTAGAGTTTTTAATAATTTTGCAACTCTTACATCTGTACTTATTACAGAAAGTCTATCAATTAAATCTTCAGCTTTTCTTATTCTTTCATATGATTGTTCTAATACTTTGGTTATAAATTCTATATTATGTTTTAAAACGTTATTAACATCATAAGAAGATATGGTCAAAACTGTAGTTTTATTTAATGCATAAGCAGTATATTCATATCGATCGCCCGATAAAATATTATGTCCCCCTACAAAATCTCCTGGTTCGTAAATATACAAAATTTGCTCTTTTCCATCAGACATTATTTTTGATATTTTCATTTCACCATCTAAAATGATGTACATTTTGTCCGCTGGATCAAAAGATCTAAATATAGTTTCACCTTTGCTATATTCTATGATATAGAAATCTGATTTAATACGTAAAAATTCCTCTTCTGACAATGAGTCTAGAAGAGGAATTTTTTTATAATTTAATTTTCCTTGTGTAAATAATTCTTTTAAATATTTCATAAATTCCTCTTAAGAATATATTACCATATTATTTAGAAATTTTTCCAAGTTTTTGTCTTGTAGCTTTTCTACCCATAAGAATTATTTTTTTTGCAATCTCTGCATCTTGATTACTTAAAGCAGGAACTCCATCTAATGGATACTTAAATCCCAACTCTTTATACTTATCAACACCCATTGTGTGATAAGGAAGTACGTCAATTGCAGTTATATTGTCGTAATTACCAAGTAATTCACCTGTTTGATATAAAAATTCTTTATTGAATGTAATTCTAGGAACGATAACGTGTCTTATCCAAATATTCATACCATGATCATCCATAAATTTTAAGAATTTAATTATATTCTCATTTGAATGTCCTGTCAACACCTTATGTTGTCTAGGGTTTACATGTTTAATGTCTAACATTACTATGTCGGTAACTTCCATTAATTTTTCAAATTTTTTTATTAATTCAGGATCATTATCTCTAAAAGTAACTCCGCATGTATCTAGACAAGTATGAATGTTTCTAGCATGACAAGCTTCGAAAAGGTCTAGTACAAAATCCATTTGTACTAGAGATTCTCCACCTGATAATGTTATACCACCATCTTTTAAAAATGGGCGATAACTTTCATAATCATCTAAAACTTCTTTTACAGTCATTTCTTTACCGCCAAATGAAGCCCATGTATCTGGATTGTGGCAGTAAAGACATCTCATTGGACATCCTTGTAAAAATAATACATATCTGACACCTGGACCATCCACCGTACCGAAAGTTTCTTTAGAGTGTATATATCCAATGGTATCTAGATTCATATTATAGTCCTCTGTGGAATGTTCTTGCGATTACGTCGTCTTGTTGTTCTTTTGTTAATTTTGTAAAGTTTACAGCATATCCTGAAACTCTAACTGTTAATTGTGGATATTTTTCTGGGTGAGCTTGTGCATCTAATAATGTTTCTTTATTAAATACATTAACGTTTAAGTGGTGTCCACCTTTTTCTACATATCCGTCTAACATTGATACTAAGTTATCTATTTGTGTTTTGTTTGCCATGATTTTTTCTCCTTTTATTTTTTATTTTTATATTAATATAAACTATTTAATTAATTATTTTCCTTCTTCAGGATTAATATTTTTTAATGTAGGAATGCTACATGCGTTACCTACACAAGTATCAGTTACTCTTTCTAAATCTAAACTTTCTAAATCGATATCTACATCTAATTCATCTAAGTCTATTTCTCCAGCGAATACCTTGTTGTCTTTACCTAAAGCACCTGGGATGATTGAGAATGTGTTACTAATACCATCTTGAGCATCTTTATATGGAATTTTTGCAACTGATGATAATGAAGCTAGAGCACCTGATGTATCTCTTCCGTGCATTGGGTTAGCACCTGGAGCAAATGGTTGTCCTAATCTTCTACCGTCAGGTGTGTTACCTGTTTTCTTACCATATACAACGTTTGATGTAATTGTTAAGATTGATGTTGTAGGTATACCATTTCTGTATGTTGGATGTTTTCTTACTTTTGCCATGAATGATTGTACAGCGTAAACAGCCATTTCATCTGCTCTGTCATCGTTGTTACCATATTTAGGGAAGTCACCTTCTACTTCATAGTCAACTACGATTCCTTCTTCGTTTCTTATTGTTTTAACTTTTGCATATTTAATAGCTGATAATGAGTCTGCAACTACTGATAATCCAGCAATACCTGTTGCGAAATATCTCTTAACATCTCTATCATGTAGAGCCATTTGTACACTTTCATAAGCGTATTTATCGTGCATGTAGTGGATTACGTTTAATGTATTTACATAAACACCAGCTAACCATTCCATCATATCTTCAAATCTTTCTTTAACTTCGTCAAATTCTAGATATTCTGATGTTATTGGTCTGAATTTTGGTCCAATTTGTTTTAATAATTTTTCGTCAACACCGCCGTTAATAGCATATAATAGACATTTTGCTAAGTTTGCTCTAGCACCAAAGAATTGCATTTCTTTACCAACTCTCATTGATGATACACAACATGCGATAGCATAGTCATCACCGTGAGTTTGTCTCATGATATCATCATTTTCGTATTGGATTGATGATGTATCGATTGACATTTTAGCACAGAATTTCTTGAAGTTTTCTGGTAAATGTACTGACCATAATACTGTCAAGTTTGGTTCTGGTGATGTACCTAAGTTTGCTAATGTGTGTAGGTATCTGAATGAGTTCTTTGTTACTAATGATCTTCCATCTAAACCAACACCAGCTAATGATTCTGTTACCCATGTTGGGTCTCCTGAGAATAAGTCGTTATATTCAGGTGTTCTTGCGAATTTAACCATTCTTAATTTCATGATGAAGTGGTCAATCATTTCTTGAGCTTCTTCTTCTGTAATTATACCTTCTCTTAAATCATGTTCAATATAGATATCTAGGAATGTTGATGTTCTACCTAAGCTCATTGCAGCTCCGTTTTGTTGTTTGATTGCTGCTAAGTAACCAAAGTATAACCATTGGATAGCTTCTTTAGCATTTTGTGCTGGTTGAGAGATATCGTATCCATAGATTTGACCTAATTCTTTTAGTTCTTTTAATGATGCAACTTGATCTCTTAATTCTTCTCTTAATCTAATGTTGTATTCTGACATGATTGGAGAAACTGAATCGATTTGTTGTAATTTATCTTCGATTAATCTATCAATACCATATAGAGCAACTCTTCTGTAGTCACCAATAATTCTACCTCTACCATATGCATCTGGTAAACCTGTTACAACACCAGATTTTCTTATTGCTCTCATTTCTGGAGTATAAACATCAAATACCCCTTGGTTATGTGTTTTTCTATATTCTGTGAAAATTTTATGTACTTCAGGATCTGGAGTATAACCATATGATTCACATGATGATTCACTTACTCTTATTCCACCAAATGGTTGGAATGATCTTTTTAATGGTTTATCTGTTTGGAAACCTACAATTGTTTCTAATTCTTTGTTTAGGTATCCTGGTCCATGAGATGTTATTGTTGATACGATACTTGTATCCATATCTAAAACACCACCATTTTCTCTTTCTTGTTTGAATAAGTCCATTACTTGAGCCCATAATTTATTTGTAGCTTCTGTTGGACCAGCTAAGAATGTATCATCACCCTTATATTCTGTGTAGTTTTTTTGGATGAAATCTCTAACGTCTATTTCTTTTTTCCATTTTTCACCCAAAAATTTATCCCAAATTGTCATGCAATTCCTCCTTGTTATTTATTTATCTATATTATAACATTTAATTACTTATAAAAATGTGATCCACATCACAATAGCTGTATTTTTATAAAATTAAAAGCTATTTATTAAATAATTTTAATGTTTGTCTTAATTATATATCAAAAATATCAAAATGTGTAATTTAATCATATTTTTAAAATGATAATTTGTAAAATAAAAAACTTTACATTAAAGGTAAAAGATGGTAAAATCTATATAAGAAATTTTAAGTTTATTTTTTTTATTACAAAAGTCAAAGAAGGACAAAATGGGATTAACAACACAAATAGAAAAATTTTTACTTGATATGATGAGAGATACAGAGAAAGAATTTATAGAAATAGGAAGAAATGAATTAGCAGAAAGATTTAATTGTGCTCCATCTCAAATAAATTACGTACTTACAACTCGTTTTACTCCATATAAGGGATATTATGTTGAGAGTAGAAGAGGAGGAAGAGGGTATATAAAAATCATCAAGTTAGAAATGACAGAAGAACAATTGATAAATAAGATATTAAATGGAACTATTGAAAAGACAATAACCTTAGATAAGGTTATGCATATTGTTAAAGGTCTTGTTCAAGAGGAAGTTTTAACAATAAAAGAGGCTTTAATTATTCAGCATAGTTTGGATGATAATGCACTTAGACATATAGATACAAATGATAGAAGTTTAGTAAGAGCAAGTATATTTAAAAATATTTTACTTGCTTTAGTGAGAGATTAGGAGGTAATTATGCAATGTTTTAATTGTGGAAATGATGCTGATATGGAAGTTTTTATGATGATTAATGGAAAAATGAAAAAAATAAGCATATGTAATGATTGTTACCAAGAACAATTAAAAAATATGGTGGATTCATTGAGTGATGAAAATGGAGAAATTGATCCAGAAGAAATTCAAAAGAAAATGTTTAAGTTTTTCAAGGATAATAAAGATGAATTTGAAAAATTTATAAGTGAAGCTATAAATGATGAAAACTTTGATATGAATAATTTGAATCCGGAAAATTTTGATGTAACAGAGATGAATTTTGAAAATTCAGGAATAGATTTTTCAAGATTTAATGGAGATTTTAACGATATTTTCAAAGGTTTATCGGAAAATTCACAAACGTATTTTAGAAATACTAAAAAAAGAGAAAAAGATGATTTTTATAATGAAATAAATAGAAAAGCTAAAGAAAATATTAATGTAAAGGATGATTTAAAGCAAGCTAGAGAAATTAGAATGTTAAAACATGCTGTTGAAAAGAAAAAAGAAGAGTTGAATTTACATTTGCAAAAAGAGGATTATTTAGCAGCTGCTACATCTAGAGATGAAATGCGAGAAATCAATAAAAAAATAATGATAATTAGACAATTACAAAAAGAGGTTAATAAATAATGAATTTTAGAGAATTAATGCAAAAACTTGCTGATGAAGCTTCAGCTTTGAAATCTAAATACATTGGTACAGAACATGCACTTTTAGCTGTTATGAAAACTGGTGGATTAGAATCAAAAGCTTTGAGTACAGCAGGCGCGGATTATATTTTATTAAAAGAATATTTGAAAAATAGAATAAATAGGGAAGAATCAAGTAAAATTATAGGTACTACACAAGAGCTTAAAGATATAATGGATGATGTATTATTACAAAAAAAGAGAAGTAATAAAGACAATACACTTGAAGAATTATTACTAATAAATCTATTAGTTTCTGATACTTTGGCAAAAGAAATGTTAGTTGATACAAATGTAAATCCGCAACAAGTTTATATGATTTTGGATTATTATATAGGTAATAAAGCTCAATCTTCTCAATTGACACAAACTCCAAATTTAGCCAAGTATGGACAAGATTTAGTTGAAAAAGCTTTAACTAAAATAGATGGGGTTATAGGAAGAGATAAGGAAATTAATAGAATTATCCAAGTTCTCACAAGACGTACTAAAAATAATCCTATACTTATTGGTGAAGCAGGGGTTGGTAAGACAGCGATAGTTGAAGGATTGGCTAAGAAGATTGCTCTAAATGATGTGCCAGATATTATGAAAGGTATGAGAATTATATCGTTAGATATGGCTCAAATGGTTGCTGGTACAAAATATCGTGGAGATTTTGAAAAAAGAATTTCAGATACATTAAAAGAGGTTATGTCTTTAGAAAATGTAATAATATTTATTGATGAAATACACACTATAGTAGGAGCTGGTTCTTCAGAAGGATCACTTGATGCATCAAATATTATGAAGCCGTATTTAACTAAAGGAGAATTAAAAATAATCGGAGCTACAACTGTTGATGAATATAGAATGTTCATTGAAAAAGAAGCTGCTCTTGAAAGAAGATTGCAACCTATACAAATAGAAGAACCATCAGTAGAAGAGACAGTTGAAATTATAAAAGGTATCAAGAAATATTATGAAAAATTTCATAGAATTAAAATTACTGATGAAGTAATTGAAGAAGCGGTAAAGTTATCAGATAGATATTTAGTTGATAGATTTTTACCTGATAAAGCTATAGATGTTATTGATGAAGCATCTTCTAATCTAAAAGTTGATTCATTTAAGATTCCTGAAGAACTAAAAAAATTACAAGATGAATATGCTGAATTAAATAAACAAAAAGAAGAAGCTGTAAATATACAAAATTATGAAAAAGCAGCCTTTATTAGAGATAAGATAAATGAAGTTGAATTGAAAATTATGGAATTTAATCAAAAAGAAGAAGAGTCTGATGAAATACAATACACATCAGAAATCACTGTAGAGAAAATTCGTTCAATAATTTCAGAATGGGCTAAAGTACCTGTAACAAAACTTACAAAAGAAGAAAATGAAAGATATAGAGATCTTGATAAAAATCTAAAAGGTACGGTGATTGGACAAGATGATGCAATAGAAAAAGTTTCAAAGGCTATAAAGAGAGCGAGAGTTGGATTAAAAGATAAAAATAGTCCTATAGGCACGTTTATATTTGTTGGACCAACAGGGGTTGGGAAGACTTATCTAGCAAAACAGTTAGCTGAAGAAATATTTGAAAATGAAAATAGTTTAATAAGAATAGATATGAGTGAATATATGGAAAAACATGCAGTTTCTAAATTAATAGGATCGCCTCCAGGATATGTTGGATACGATGAAGGGGGACAACTCACAGAAAAAGTTAGAACAAATCCATATTCTGTTATATTATTTGATGAAATTGAAAAAGCTCATCCTGATATTTTTAATATTCTATTACAAATTCTTGATGAAGGTAGATTATCTGATTCTCAAGGAAGAGAGGTAGATTTTACAAATACAATAATAATCATGACTTCAAATGCGGGAGCGTCTCAACTTTCTAAGAGAAATACAATTGGGTTTGAGTCTGAAGAAACAAAATCTAAAAGAGATTATGAGCATACAAAAGAAATAGTTAATAATGCATTGAAAAATCTATTCAAGCCGGAATTCTTAAATAGAATTGATGATATTATTGTATTTAACAGATTAAATAAAGAAAACATTAAAGAAATAGTTAAATTGAAATTAGATGATTTAATTGATAGAATTTCTGAAATGGGATATGAAGCAAAATACACTGATAAAGTAGTTGAAAAAATTGCTGAAGTAGGATTTGATGATGTTTATGGTGCTAGACCGTTAGATAGAGCGATTAAAACAGAAATTGAAGATTTAATTGCTGAAAGAATATTAGAATCTGGTATTTCCAAAGATAAGAAAATCTCAATTATCTTAAGAAATGAAAAAATTTCAATTAATGAAATAGGTAAATAATATGAAGTTAAAAACAGTTTTTAAATGTACAAACTGTGGTGAAGAGCAAATAGCTTGGACTGGCAAATGTCCAAGCTGTGGTGCTTGGGACAGTTTAGTAGAAGAAGTAGTAGAAAAAAAGTCAAAGTCACAGAGTTTAGCGTCAAAAACAGTCTATAAAAAATCTAATAGATTAAAGTCAATAAAAGTCGATGTTTCAGAGAGATTTCTAACTAATATTAATGAATTTGATAGGACCATTGGGGGAGGTATAGTTAAGGATAGCGTGTCTATTTTAACGGCCAAACCTGGAGCTGGTAAATCAACATTATTACTTGAAATCGCTAAAAATTTGGCATTAGATGATCATAAAATTTTATACATATCTGGAGAGGAATCAGAATCTCAAATTAAAAATAGAGCTCTCAGAATAATGGAAGAAATTCCAGATGATATATTTATAATTTCAACAAACTCAATGGATATAGCACTTCATGAAATAGAAGAGGTTGACCCCGATGTAATATTTTTAGATTCTATTCAAACTTTAGGATTAGAACAATATACACAACGTCCAGGAACTCCAACTCAGACAATAGAATGTGCTAATGAATTAGTAAATATTTGTAAAAATGCTGAAAAACCTAGAGCAGCAATAATGATAGGTCATATGACGAAGTCAGGAGAAATGGCTGGTTTGATGACTTTAGAGCATTTAGTTGATACTGTTTTGATTTTAGAATCAGAATCAGATTCACAATTGAGAGTTTTAAGAACGACTAAAAATCGTTTTGGATATACTGGAGAAATTGGTCTTTTTAATATGGACGAAGAAGGTTTAAAAGAGGTGGAAAATCCTTCAGAATATTTTATAACTCCAAGAAAACATCCGGCTGAAGGTTCAGCTATATCTGTTATAAAAGAGGGTTCAAGGATTATAACTGTTGAGGTTGAATCGTTGGTATCTCATTCATTCACACCATATCCAATAAGAATAGGTGATAGTTTAAGAAAAGATCAACTTAATACTTTAATTTCAATTCTTGAACAAAGATCAGGTATTAATTTATATGATAAAAATGTAATATTAAAAACAACTGGTGGTTTAAAATTGTCAGAACAGTCAGTTAATTTAGCGATAATTATTAGTATAGTATCATCATTAAAAAATAAAGGAATTGATAATTCTACTGTATTTATTGCAGAAGTAGGATTGACTGGAGAATTAAAGAGAGTTCCAGAAATTGAAAAGAGGCTTTTAGAATTGGATCGACTAGGATTTAAAAAGGCTTATATTTCTAAGAGTAAGGTAGATAAAAGTAAATTTAAGACTTTAGAAGTTGTTGAATGTGATACTATAAATGATGTTATAATGGAAGTTTTTTAGAAGTATATTTGATTAATTTTTGTATTTTATTCTATTCAAATAGTAAAATATAAATATTATAAGATTAAGGATGTTTAAATGGCTAGAGAAAAAGAATTTAAAAGTTTAGATGAGCAAGTAGATATTCAAATAAATGACAGAAAATTAAAATTTAGTAATAGAGATAATTTAAAAAGAGATTTACTTACTAAAAATTACTTCAATTTTATAAATGGCTTTGAAGATATATTTTTATCGAAATCTAATTTAAGAAAAATATACAAAAGAGCATCATATTCCGACTTTAAGAGATTATATAAACTAGACAGGATGGTATCTGTTTATTTATTTGAAGAAATTACTAAAATAGAAACACAAATTAAAACTGCAATTTCTTATTATTTTAGTCAAAAGTATTGCTCATCGGGTCTTAATAGTAATTTGAATTATTTAGATAAAAATAACTATTATGGAGCCAATTCTAGTGGAGCTTCCATAGATGATATAAAAATGTTTAATAGACATATGTTGTTTTCGTCAAAAAAAGGAACACACGCAACAATAAAAAATATAAAATTTACTGGTAACATTTCATGTTCTACCAATATAAATTATGCTTCAGATTATGTTTTAACAGGTGTTTTTTATGGTGTATTCAAGGGGTTGTCCAGAAATCAATATACTGGTAGTATTTCGATAAGTTCATCTAGAATTCTATCTTTTTCTTTAGGTAATTATACAAATGCAACACTTCCTACTATTTAATTTATATAATGATTTTAATTTTAATAAATTGAATAGTTGTATAAAGACATACTTGATAAAAAATAAGATAAGATTTAAAAATGAAATTAATAAAAATTTATCTAAGTGTATAAAATTATAAAATTTGACATTTATAATTTTTTAAGGCAATCTATATATAGATAGAGAAAGTGCCACGACGGCGTCTAAGTTTTGTAGATAAAATATCTATAGGGTTTAGAGAAGTTACAAAAAAACAGGGGAAACCCTGTTTTTTTGTTTTTATTTTGCAATAACTCAAAGATTTAAAACCACTATTTCCTTTTATGTAAAGCTGTAGCAATAAAACATGAAAATGGTATAACTAGTACAAGTCCAATACTTCCAGCAAATATTCTTATAAATTCAGTTATGAATATGTCCATATTGTAGAAAAATGGCATATTTGAATTATATGAAAAAATTAGTATTGAAAGTGGAAGAGCTGAGGCAAAGTATGCCAGGACAAGAGTGTTAGACATTGTACCAATTATGTCTTTACCAACATTCATACCTGATTTGAATAAGTTCCAGAATTTCATTTCAGGATTTGCTTTACTTATTTCTTCTATAGAAGATGCTGTACTCATAGCTACATCCATTATTGCACCTAATGCACCAATAATCATACTTGAATATAAAACTTTTTCTGCTGAAATAGGGATAGGTAAAAATTGCATCATTACTGCGTTTTCATTGGATAGACCAGTTATATGTGAATTTGGTCCGAATATACTTGCAATTAAAAATGAAATAAATATTCCAAATATAGTTGCCAGTATAGCAGCAAGAGTCTTTTTAGCGAATTTTCCTATAATTAAAAGAGTTATTATAGTATTAATTATTGATGTAATAATTGTAGATAAAATAGGAGGATATCCTAAGGTTATTAAATAAATTAGAATTAAAATCATCGCTATGGATACAAACATAGTTATTAATGATTTTATTCCGGATTTTTGCGCAATTAAAATGACAATAATTATAAAAAGAGCTAAAAGATAATATGCCCAAGTCATTCTATAATGATCATAAATTACAAATTCCGATGATCCTTCATTTTGAAATATTATTACAGTTTGTCCTTCTTTATATTCTATTTGAAATTGTGTATTTTTAAGAATTATTTTATTTATCTCAATGTCCTTTCCAGACAATTCACCATCTAAAATAACTAGATTATATTTTTCAAATTTATCTTTTCCGTTATCATATTTTTTAATATTATTAATTTTAGCTTTATAAAATTTTGAAATATTTTTTTGTATACCATTTGCTTGTATTTGTTGATTATTTTGAATTTCATTATTTGCTGCAAGTGATGTATTATTAAATAAAATTAAGATTAAAATTAGAATAATGTAAATTTGCTTTTTCATGTTCACCTCATTTTTTTATTTTTATTATATAAAAAAATTGTTTTTGTTGACAAGCGCAAAATGGTTTGATATGATATTAAAAATATTAAATGTTTTGAAGAGAAGAGTAGTTATATTGTAAGCTAAAGCGAGTCTTGTATGGTGTGAGGAGATAGTGTAATTTATAATGAAAAGAGACTCTGAACTAATATGTTGATATGTAGGCATATTCGGGTAGCCCGTTACAGCAAAGAGTAATGATAGTTACTTGATGAGATTTATTTTGTGAGAAATAAGTGAAAATGGGTGGTACCACGAATGTTAACCGAGCTTCGTCCTATTAAGGATATGCTCGTTTTTTTATTTTAAATTTGGGAGGAAAAGATGAAAAAGATACTAATTAATATTTTAGTTGCATTCCTACTTTTTGTGAATGTGGCTAATGTATTTGCACAGGAAGAAAAGAAGGATACACTTACAGTTGCGACAAATGCGACATTCCCACCTTATGAATTTATTAAGGATGGAAAAATTGTCGGGATTGATATTGAAATAGCTAATAAATTGGCGAGAAAGCTTAATTTGAAGTTAAATGTGGTAGATATGGAGTTTAATACAATAATTTCTTCAATTGAGAGTGGCAAGGCTGATATTGGTATGGCAGGAATGACGGTGACGGAGGAAAGGTTGAAATCAATAAACTTTTCTATGCCTTATGCAAAAAGCACGCAAATTGTTTTGATTAACTCAAATTCAAAATTTGTCAAGATTGAGGAATTGAAAGGTAAAAAGATTGGTACTCAACTTGGAACTACAGGAGATATTTATTCAAAAGATGATTTTGGTGAAAAAAATGTGCAGTCATTTGATAAGATTTCAGATGCGATTTTAGCTATGAAGAATGGTAAAATTGACGCAATCATGATAGATCAGCAAACCGGAGAAAATTATTTGTCAAATGATAGTGCTTTGAAGAAAATAGAATCCCCATATGTTGAAGAAGAATACGCTATTGCCATTGGAAAAAATAACAAAGAGCTATTGAATAAAATTAATATTGCTATTAGAGAAATGCAAAATGATGGAACAATTAAGGAAATTGTAAATAAATATATTGTTACAAAAGATGAAAAAGTTCAATCATTTTCTTTAATAAATAAAATAAAGGAAACACTTTTTGAAGATGGAATGTGGAAGTATTTGGCAACAGGACTGAAAATAACGCTTATAGTTACATTCTTTTCATTGATATTAGGGGTGACATTGGGATTATTAATTTCCATAATTAAGCTATATCATGCAGAATTAAATCCACAATTTAATTCATTAAGAGGAATTTTGTTAATAGTATTAAATAGAATTGTTTCAATATTTGTTTCACTAATTAGAGGAACGCCAACAATGATACAACTTTTGATTATGTTTAATATCATTCTTTCATCAGTTAAAAATTTGGAGATTGTTGCAATTCTTACATTTGGAATAAATTCTTCCGCTTATGTTGCTGAGATTTTTAGAGGAGCATTTAAATCGGTTAAAAAAGGGGAAATAGAGGCGGCAAGAGCTTTGGGGATGAGCTTTTCTCAAACGTTTAGAAAGATAATATTACCGCAATCTTTAGTTTTAAGTTTGCCGGTATTAGGAAATGAATGCATAACTTTATTAAAAGAAACATCTATTGCGGGAGCAATAGGTTTGTTAGAACTTACAAGAGGTGCAAATATAATAATAAGTAACAAGTTTACAGCATATATTCCATATTTTACTACAGCATTAATTTATTATTTAATGGTTAAAATATTGGAAATTACATTTAAGAAATTAGAAGGGAAGTTTAATTATGTTAGAGATTAAAAATATAAGTAAGACCTTTAATACAAAGGTGCTTGATAATGTTAGTTTAGAAATTAATAAAGGAGAAATTGTTGTTATAATTGGGCCATCAGGTTCTGGAAAGTCTACAATACTTAGAACTATGAATCTTTTAGAAACTCCAGATGAAGGACAAATTTTCTTAGATGGAATTGAGATTAACAAATCTACTAATATTAATAAATTTAGAGAAAAAGTAGGAATGGTTTTTCAAAACTTCAATCTTTTCTCACATTTAACAATACTTAAAAATTTAACTTTAGCGCCAGTCACATCTAAAACATTGACTGAAAAAGAAGCTACATCAAAAGCTATGGAATTGCTTGGAAAAATTGGATTGTCTGATAAAAAAGATGCATATCCAAGTGAATTGTCAGGTGGACAAAAGCAGAGAATCGCAATCATTCGTACTTTAATGATGAATCCGGAACTTGTATTATTTGATGAGCCAACATCAGCTTTAGACCCGCAAAGAGTTGGAGAAGTTTTAGGACTGATGGAGACTTTAGCAAAAGAAGGGATGACAATGGTAGTTGTAACTCATGAAATGGGATTTGCGAAAAAAGTTGCTAATAGAATTATTTTTGTAGAGAATGGAAAAATAATAGAAGATACCAAAAATGTAAAGACTTTTTTTGAAAAATCAGAAAATGAAAGGGTTAAAGAATTTTTAGAAAAAATTTTATGATTATTTGTATAATGTAAAAACAAACACCAATTATTAAATTTTATTAATAATTGGTGTTTGTTTTTAGGTTAAATATACAAAAAAAAGATACAAATTATGATATTATTAACTAGTTATAAAAATTATATAGTAATAAATAAGTATTAATCTGGACTTGAAAAGTTTAATATATACAAAAAAAGGAGAAAAAACGAAAAAATAACAAAGAAAATTTTGTCAGTTGTTTTAGCATTCTTAATGATGTTAAATGTACTGACCGGATTGATTCCTCATAGAGTTGTTAAAGCTCAAAACGATAACAATGATAAGGTGTATGTTAGTATATCAAAAATAGATGAAAACAGTTATTTACTATCAGGTACTAAATTAAAGGTAACTGATAGTCAAAATAAAGAAACTATAATTGAGGAATGGAAAAGTACGGAGGAACCAAATATAGTTGATTGTAAATATAAAGAATTTTCATTGACACCTGGTAAATATAAATTTGTCAAAACATTAGAAAATAATAGTATATATACAAAAGCAAAAGATATATCATTTTCAATATTGTCATCAGGAAAGCTTGAAATGGATAAAGACAATTATTCAAGATCTAAATATGATCAAGATTCAAAGACAATTACTATGGTGAATGAATATTTAGAACATGATGTAAAATTCTCAAAACAAGATATAGTTGGAAAAGAACTAGAAGGTGTAACAATAGAACTATGGAGAAATGGAGAAAAGATCGATTCATGGACAAGTGGTAAAACAGCAAAAGAATTAAGCTTAAGAGCTGGCACTTATACAATGATAGAAAAATCAGCACCAAAAGGATATAAAGTATCAACATCAATAACATTTACAGTAACAGAAGATATGAAGATTGAAGATGTTAAAGTACGAGGACAAAATAAAGTTGATGCTGAAGGAAAACTTGTTGTAATGATAGATGAATTTATCGAAGAAACGAAAGGTGAAACAAGAAGATAAACTGAAAAAGAAACCGAAGGTGAAACAAGAAGATAAATTGAAAAAGAAACCGAAGGTGAAACAAGAAGAGAAACTAAGCAAGAAACAAAGAACGAAAATAATGAAAATCCAGAAAAAGGTGATGCAGGGGTTGCTTTATTTGTAGGAATATTATTAATTTCTGATTTAGCACTTTTTGTTTCGAGAAAAAAAGAAGAAGTTAAATAATAATTTAATATAAATTTTTTATCAGTCAGGTTTAAAATCTGACTGATTTTTTTATAATAAGATTCTCAATATAGAAATAAAATTAAAGAATCTAAGAATTACCTTCAAGAAATCAATAAAAAGTATTGACATATTTATTGTATCTCTGTATTATATAATTAATACGGAGATAAGGGGGGGTATATGAAATTTGAAAAAGATAGACCTATATATACTCAATTGGTGGACGATATAGAGTCTAGAATTATTAATGGAGAATTTAAATCTGGTGAAAAACTTCCATCAATAAGAGAATATGCTGAAAATAAGGTTGTAAATCCTAATACTGCCCAAAAAGCATATTCTGAGTTAGAAAGAAGCGAATATATTTTTAGTAAAAGAGGAGTAGGGTATTTTGTCAATGAGGATGCTGATAAAATTAGTAAATTAAAATGTGAATACTTAAATTTACAGATTGATGCATTTATTAATAAAATGTCAAATCTTTCATTTTCAAAAGAAGAAATAATTGAGAAGATAAAGGAGAAGTTATGATAAAATTTTCGAATGTTTCAAAAAAATATAAAGGTGGAACTTTAGGGTTAGATGGGCTTGACTTAGAGATTCAAAATGGTAAAGTTATCGGTATTTTAGGGCCAAATGGTTCTGGAAAAACTACATTCCTAAAATTATTAAATGGATATTTGAAACCAACAAATGGAGAAATTACAATTTTTAATGAAAACATAGGGCCAAAGACTAAATCAATGGTTTCTTATTTACCAGATATGCCTTTTATACCTGATGATTATACAATTTTGGAAGCTAAAAGTTTATGGAAGAATTTCTTTGATGATTTTAATGAAAATAAATTTGATGAACTTATAGAGTTTATGAAATTGGATCAAAATGCCAGAATTTCTGAATTATCTAAAGGAATGAATGAAAAATTTCATTTGACCTTGATATTATCTAGAGAGGCTAAGATTTATGTTATAGACGAACCAATATCTGGAGTAGATTTAGTATCTAGAGATGTGATTTTAAATGCAATATTAAAAAATGTAGAAAAAGATAGAATATTAGTAATTACAACTCATTTAGTTGATGAAATGGAATCATTGTTTGATGATGTTGTATTTTTATCAAAAGGAAAGAAGATTTTAGAAGGAAATGCGGAACAATTAAGAGAAGAAAAAGGTAAGACTATAGCGGAGATTTTTAAGGATATTTATGGAGTTTTGGTTTATTAGGAGGATTCTATGGGAAAATTATTAAAATATGAATTTAGAAATAGTAGAAAAAAAGTTTTTCAACAAATTGGAATTATTTTATTGGTATCACTTTTGTTACAAGTGATAATTAGTGGAGTTGTTAGATATGCAATGTCTAATTTACATACTAGTGGACCATTAGGATTTATTGCAACTATTTCAGGATTAATCGTATTTGCTGGGATAATTTTAATTATTGTTACTGGATTTTTGTATTATATAACTTTAGCAAATATATTAAAAAAAGATATTTATTATGGACAAGGATATATTACATTTTCAATACCTAAATCAGGATATCAAATTATAGGAGCTAAAATTTTAGTGTCATTATTTTGGTTGATGATTTTACCAATAATTACAATAGCGTTTAATACTTTATTGGCATATATAGTATGGGTTTTGATACCAGGAGTTGTGAATGTTAATGATTTTTGGAATCAAGTAAGTGGATTTATAACATCTCCAAAATTTTATGAATTTTTAAGAGAAATATCTATAAAAGATATTATATATATATCATTTGTTTGGATTATAAGTGGTATATTCACAATACTTTTAATGTATTCATCAGTAATAATTGATTATAGAATTGGTAGAAGAAAGCAAGATTCATCTATGTGGATATTGTATTACATTATATTATCTATTATATATGGTTTTGTATTGTCCATGATTTTTTCACCAATATCCTTTACAAATTCATATACTTCATCAACAATTTCGTTAGATTCCACAATAAATCCTAATTTATATTGGATGAGATATATTAATTTAGGAATAAATTTTGTTTCATCTATATTATTGTATATATTTGTATCACACAATTTTGAAAATAAAATTGAAAAATAATTTTTTTAAGAGAGCTGTTGCAAAATAACTAAAAATGTTATTTTGTAATAGCTTTTACTTTTTAATTGAAATTTCAATAATTTGATATAATATATTTTTAATCTACTTTCTAAAAATATCCAAATTATTTGGTTTTTGGGTACAAAAAACTAAGGTAGCTAATTTTTATTTTTTTTACTGTGCTACTTTTTCTTCAACTGATATATATCTTGTAGGATTAAAATCTTTATTTAAAATTTTATATGTTAATGTATTTAAATTCATTGCTATAGCCATTAAATTTATTTCACTTAAAATGTTTTTAAGACCTTTATGTTTGAATCTACTATATTTTAATCCTTCTTTTAATTTTGAAAATGCTCCTTTAGCTTGAACTGAACGATTAACTCTTTCGTTAATTCCTTCATTTGAAGTTATATTTTCTAATGATTTTAATCTATATTTTTCAAAAATTTCAGTAAACCATATTGATTTAGTTTTTGTACCATTTAAATTCCAATCAAAACATTTATATACTTTAGAAATTGAAATATATCCACTTTTTTTAACTTTTTTTCTATCTTTTATCCTTAGAAAAATTTTCCCTCCCTCAGTTTTATATTGATCTAAATCTTTATCATAAATTAAATTTTCTCTAAATTCTTGTTTCTTCTTATATTTTCTTGTTTTTGATATCTTATAATTACTAGGTTTTATGAATGCTCTTAATTTTTTTTCATCTAAAAACACATAATTTTCTTCACTTTCATAACCAGCATCACATACAATTTTATCCATTTTATTTTTATATATTGGATAAAGTTTATTTATTAAAAGAGGTAATGTATACATATCAGAAGGATGGTGAGAACCATAAATTCCTAAAATGAAGTTTCCACTTGTTGCAAATTGTATATTATATGCTGGTTTTAATTGTCCATTTAACATATGATCATCTTTCATTCTCATAAAAGTTGCATCATTATCGGTTTTTGAATAACTATTTCTTTCTCCCATAATTTCCAAATGCTTATTGTATTCTAAAAATTTAGTTAGATACTGATTAATTAATTCAAATTTTTTTGTGTATCTGTTTTTCTTTTTCCTTTTCCATGTACAATTACTATATTTTCTGATTCAATTTTTTTTTGAAAGTTTTTTATTCTCATTTTCTAAAAACTTAATTAAAGAGTTTTCTTCGATAGTTTCATCAAGATTGAAATATTTAATTACTTTTTTTATTAACTTATCCTTAAATTTAATAACCGCCTTTTTCCATACAAAAGTGTATTTATTAGCATTTGCTTCAATTTTTGTTTCGTCAATGTAAATACTAGAAGCATCTAAAAGGTTATTATCAATTAAAAACTTATTATTTTTTTCTAATATTTTTTCTACAAAAGGTTCTAATTTTTGTCTAAATCTATTGATAGTAGAATGATCCGGAGATTTTTGTCCTTGAAGTAAATACAAAATTTGAAGATCATATTTACACATTTTCTCTATTTCTCTTGATGATTTAATGCCTTCTGAATAACAATAGATTAAAATCTGAAACATTGAAATTGGGTCTATTACTGGTTTTCTCCCTTTTTGAGAGTAAGCATTTTTTATTAAATCTAAGTTTAATTCCTTTACTAAATTTTGCAAAACCATTAATTTAGCTTCATTTTCAACCACAACATCAGTATTAAAATCCATTTTAACTTGAATTTGTCCATGATTTAAATTAAAATTTAAGCATGGTATATTATTTTTACTTTTCATATTAATATTATACCAAAAACAAGCCCTAGATGTTGAAATCTAGGGCTTGTTTTATGTTTTTATTAAATTTTTGTAATTTAAAGGCTATTTTTTATTTTGCAACAGTCTCTTTTTTATTTATATTTCCAATTCATATTTATGTTTTATTAATAAGAATTGCTATTATTATCTTGATTTTTCATTTCTTTTTATGATTTTCACTTTTAGAATGGTATAAATGTTATTACTCAATCCATTCCATTGTAAGTTTAGTTCTTTTGAATGGTATAAAATCCCTTATTAAAATCTATTCTTTTTTTATTAATGTTAAATTGAATGGTATAAATCTTATTTTCTTATCAATTCCTTTTTCTATTATTTAGTTTGGAATGGTAATTTTATCTATTTTTAATCCATTCTTTTTTTTACTATTAAATTGAATGGTATATCTAAAATTACAATGTAAAAAGACTATTACAAAATAACAATTTTAATTATTTTGCAACAGCCCCTTTTTATTTAAAAAAATAAAAAAAGAGAAAAAAAGAAAAAAAGCTTATGAAAACGTATTACAATATTAATATAATCCTATTTTAGGAGGACTTATATGATTTTATTTATATTAGGATTAATCATTTTAGGTTTAGGTGGATATTTATATGGGAAATATTGTGAAAAAGTTTTAGGTCCTGATGACAGGAAAACTCCAGCTGTTAATGAAGCTGATGGGGTTGATTATATTGGAATGAAAAAATGAACTTGTTGAATTGTTAAATATTGCAGGTACAAGGCCAGTATTAGGACCAATTCATTGACCTATTGCTTTTATTACAATTCAACTTGGATGTGTATTAGCTGGAGCAGTAATTATAATTTTACCTATAACAAATGGAGATACAGCATTTAGATCATTGAGACTTATGATTGCAGAGCAATTTTCAATTAATCAAAAAGCACTAATTAAGAGAATAATGTTATCTATAGCAATTTTTATACCTGCTATAGCGATTTTAATTTTTGCTAAATCTGATAAAAATGGATTTAACTTTTTATGGAGATAATTTGGATTTATGAATCAATTTACTGCTATATTTGCATTGTTATTAATATCAGTTTATCTAAAAATGAAAGGTAAAAAATATTTAATAGCGTTGATACCTGGAGCATTTTATACATTTATTGTATCATAATATATATTACATGCGGATTTAGGATTTTCTTTAGATTCTAGATTTGGATTTACAGGATATCAAATATCTTATCCAGTAGCATTTGTATTTGTATTATTCTTTATTTGGTTTGTAAAACATGTTGTTAAAAGTAAGAAAGATGAAATATCAAAATTAGATAAATGATTATATTTATAGTTTAGGATAATTATGTATTATCTTCAACTGTTTTTTATGTTATAATCTATATATTAAAGATATGGAGGGAAAATTGAAAAAATTATTAATTTTATTTTTTTGTTTAATTTTTATTGTAGGATGTTCAAAAAAAGTTGAAAATAAAGAAACAAAAAATGAAACAAACTCAGAAGTGAAAAAAGGAGAATCTAAAATGTTGAATCAAGTAGAAGGATATAAAGAAGGAAACATTAAGGCTAAAATTGTAACAAATATGGGAGAAATGGAGTTGATTTTATTCCCTAAAGTAGCACCTAAAGCTGTAGAAAACTTTGTAAAACATGCTAAAGATGGATATTATGAAGGAATAATTTTCCATAGAGTTATCGAAGGATTTATGATACAAGGTGGAGATCCTACAGGAACAGGTAGAGGTGGAGAAAGCATTTGGAAAAAATCTTTTGAAGATGAATTTGATGTAAATTACAGAAACTTCTATGGGGCCTTATCAATGGCGAATGCCGGTCCAAATACAAACGGTTCTCAATTTTTTATAGTAACAGCTAAAAATAATATAAATGATAATTTAGTCGGACAAATGAAAAAATTGGGAGAAAAGGGAGGTTTCCCAGATTCTGTAATTGATGCTTATAAAAATTTGGGAGGGACACCTCATTTAGATGGTAGACATACAGTTTTTGGTCATGTAGTAAAAGGAATGGATGTTGCAGAAAAAATTTCTAAGGTTGAAAGAGATGCAGCAGATAAACCTGTTAAAGATGTTGTTATAGAAAAAATAACTATTGAAGAATAGTATTAATATAAGCTATTGAATTTGTAAAAAAGATCTATAGCTTATATTTTTAAATAAAAAACGAACAAATGTTTGATTTTTAAACTGGAATGTTGTAAAATAAACTTGGAGATAAAAAATGAAGCAAAAAGTTTATATAGCGATAGATTTAAAATCATTTTATGCATCGGTTGAGTGTGTAGAGAGAGGATTGGATCCATTAAATACAAATTTAGTTGTTGCAGATGCATCTAAAACAGAAAAAACAATATGTTTAGCTGTTACACCTTCATTAAAAAAATTGGGATTATCGGGAAGATCTAGATTATTTGAAGTAGTTCAAAAAGTAAAATATGCTAATAGATTAAGAAGAAAAAGTATAAATTGGCAAAATTTTATTGGAAAATCTGTAGATGATAGAGAATTAATTAATAATCCATATCTTAGTATAGATTACATAGCAGCTCCACCAAGAATGGCATATTATATAGAATACAGTACTAAAATATTTGATATATATTTGAAATACATTGCTAAAGAGGATATTCATGTATATTCAATAGATGAAGTTTTTTTGGATGTAACCAATTATTTAAGATATTCAAAAAAGACACCTAGAGAATTTGCAAAAATGATAATATTAGATATATTAAATTCAACAGGAATAACTGCAACAGCTGGGATAGGCAGTAATTTGTATCTTGCAAAAGTTGCTATGGATATAAGAGCAAAGCATATAAATGCGGATAAAGATGGCGTTAGAATTGCTGAACTTGATGAATATTCATATAGAAAATATATGTGGAATCATAAACCTATAACTGATTTTTGGAGAGTGGGTGTAGGTTATGCAAATAGATTGAAAAATATTGGTTTGTTTACGATGGGTGATATAGCAAAATGTTCTTTAGGATCAGATAATGAATATCACAATATAAAATTATTATTTGATACATTTGGAATAAATGCTGAAATATTAGTAGATCATGCTTGGGGATATGAACCTGTAACTATAAAAGATATAAAATCTTATAAACCAGAGCATAGGAGCATATCTATGGGACAGGTAATGACTAGACCATATACTTATAATGAAAGTTTAATTATCATAAAAGAGATGATGGATTTGATTTCGATAAATTTAATAGAAAAAAATTTTACAACTAATCATCTTACTATTAATATAGAATATGATATAGAAAATATAGAAAAAGGATATGAAGGAAATATCTCTATAGATAGATATGGGAGAAAAAAACCGTCTTATTGTAGATTTTCAGTTAAATTAGGTAAATATACTCGATCGACAAGACTAATGATTGAAAAAGTGTTGGAAGTATATAAAGAAAAAGTGAACAAGAGACTTACGATTAGAAAATTTAATATTTCAGCAGACGATTTAAAATCTTTTGATGATGTTAAAAATAATGAAGATATTCAGATTAGTTTCTTATCAGGAAATAGTTTTGAATTTCAAGCTAAAAGGATAGATATTGAGAAAGATTTAATGCTAAAAGAAGAGAGATTACAAAAAGCTGCAATAGATATAAAAAATAAGTTCGGAAAAAACGCGCTATTAAAAGCTATCAATTTAGAAGAGAGTTCTACATTGATAAAAAGAAATAAATCTATAGGTGGACATAAAGCGTAAGGATATATTATGAAAAAAAATATACATGATTATTCAGATATAATGGACATTGAAAGACCAACATTTAATATAAATAGGATGAGTGTTTATGATAGAGCAGCACAATTTGCACCTTTTGCTGCACTTACAGGGCATCAAGATGCCGTTGATGAAGTGGCTCGATTAACTGAAAAAAAGCAAGAACTTAGCGAAAATTATAAAGATTTATTAGATTATAAACTAATAGAGATAATAAAAAATATTAATCAAAATTCAATTATAAAAGTAACATATTTTAAAAATGATTTGAAAAAATCAGGTGGAGAATATATTATACAAAATTTAAAAATAAAAAAATTAGATTTCAATAGTAAAAAAATTATATTTGAAGATAAACTTGAATTAGATATAATGAATATAATTGATATTGAATTGATTAAAAAATAATATTAATGTAAATAATTTAATTTATTAGTATAATATTATTGTGTTAGAAATTAAGGGAGGAAATTAAATGGCATATTTAAAAGATACAGTACAAGTTGGAGATTGGAAAGGTGAAAAACACGTTCCGTCAATTACAGTTTTATCTGCTGATAAAAACGAAGTAACAGTAAAAGTAAGAGTTGGAGAAGAAATTGCTCATCCAAATACTTTTGAACACCACATTGGATGGATTAAATTATATTATTTACCAGAAGGTGCAAAATTACCAGTACAAGTTGCTGATGTAAACTTTACAGCTCATGGTGAAGGAGAATCATTAACAGATCCTCAAGCTGTAGTAACATTTAAGGCAGAAAAAAATGGTAAATTATTAGCTCAAAGTTATTGCAATATCCATGGATTATGGGAAAATGAAGCTGAATTAGTTTTAGAATAATAAAACATATTTAAATTATGCCCTTTTAAGTCTCTTTAGATTTAAAAGGGTTTAATTTTTTGGTATTCATTTAAGTATAAATTTAATGACAATCTTTGGTGGATAAAAAGGAGAAATTAGTGGATATAGAATTAAAAAAGATAATAAAAAGAAGACAATTTAATAAAAGTATGCAAATAGCATTTGCATATGTTGGAGTACTAACAGGAGCAGGATTAGCTTCTGGTCAAGAGTTGATGCAATATTTTATAAGTTTTGGTATTTCTGGAATTATTGGCGTTTTAATAGTAGGAATATTGCATATGATATTTGGTCGTATTATTTTATCTTTGGGATCATATTTTTTAGCATCAGATCATAGTGAAGTTTTGGATAAAATAACTCATCCATGGATTGTTAAATTTCTTGATTTTGGACTTATTATAACTTGCTTTATATTAGGTTTTGTAATGATAGCTGGGGCAGGATCTAATTTGAATCAACAATTCGGAATTCCAGTCTGGGTAGGAGCTTTGATTTGTTCTTTAATGATATTATTAATTAGTCAATTCGATTTTAATAAGGTATCATCAGTTATTGGAGCTTTTACACCATTAATTGTAGGATTTATATTTTTAGGAACTATATATACATTTTTATTTACAAATGTAAATTTAAAGGAGGCAACAGATATTGCTATTAATCAACCAACATCATTACCAAATGTTTTTGTATCAACTGTAAATTATTTTTCTATGTGCATAATAACCGGATGTTCAATGGCTTTTGTTTTAGGTGGAGAAGAATTTAATCAAAAAATAGCAAGTAATGGAGGAAGGATTGGGGGAGCAATTACTGGTATAATTACATTTATTTCAGAGATTACTTTATATACTCAAATCAAGATGGTTCAAGGCTCTGATTTACCTATGCAATTGTTGATAAATAACATTCATCCTATTTTAGGAACTTTAATGTCTTTAATAATTTATGGAATGATTTTTAACACAGGTATAAGTCTTTATTATTCATTAGCTAGAAGAGTCGGTGGAGAAAAAAGAACTAAGTTTAATATTTCATTATTAATACTAGTTTCTATTGGTTTTATGTTAAGCTTTTTAGGATTTAAGAAATTAGTTGGGTTAATGTATCCAATAATAGGATATATTGGATTGATTTTGATAATTGTAATGTTTTATTGGTGGTTTGTTGAAAGAAAAAACTTAAAGAAAGAAAAAATTAGAAGACAAAAAATATTGAGATTAATTTTAGCGAGAGAAGATGAAAATCAAGAATTTACAGAAGATCAATCAATTAAATTAAAAATTATGATAGATAATTCTCATATAAATAATAAAGATATAAGACAAAATGCACTGGAAAGAGTTGAAGAGCATCTAAACAGTAGAAATGAATAACAAGCTAAAAAATTTTTGATATTATTTTAAAATTCGAGTAGAATAATAAAAGTATTGTTTTTATTAGGAGAAATTATGAAAAATTTAAAAGGGATATTTATTATTTTTGTCTGTATGTTTTTAGGCGGGTTTATTAGGATGCTTGTTCCAGTGCCGATTCCTGATGTTGTATATGGTATGCTTATTTTGACTGTATTATTAATATTAAAATTTGTAAAGGTTAAAGATGTTGAAGATACATCCGATGCATTATTAGCTCACTTGGGTCTTTTATTTGTTCCGTTATCTGTGTCTTTGATAACAAAGTTTGATTTATTGGGGCCGAATTTACTAAAAATTTTAGCGGTTTTATTTGTTACAACATTTATAACTATGGGAGTTACAGCAAAAGTTGTTGAAATCGTTCAAAAAATGGGAGGTATAAAATAATGGAATTAATACATTCTTTATCAAAATTACCTGCATTTGGGATATTTTTAACTGTAGGAATTTATATAATTGCTTTGCAAATAAGTAAAAAAACAAAAATTGCTTTTTTAAATCCTGTATTAGTTACATCTGTAGTTGTAATTTTAATTTTATTAGGTTTAGGTATAAAATATGAAGATTATAATAATGGTGGAATTTATATTACTTTTTTAATTGGACCATCTACAGTTGCTTTAGTTGTTAATTTGTACAAGAATTTAGATTTATTAAAAAGAAATTTTATAGCTATTTTTGTAGGTGTAATATCTGGAGTTATAACAGCAATTGTTTCGGTATTTTTAATGACTAAGCTTGTTGGTTTAGAAGGAGATTTACAAATTTCCTTAGTGCCAAAATCTTTAACTACAGCTATAGGAGTTTCAATTTCTGAAGAATTTGGAGGAATATCTGCAATAACAGTTTTTGCAATTATTCTTACAGGAATAATTGGAGCAGTTATGTCACCATTTGTATTTAGGGTTTTTGGAATCAGAGATAGGGTTGCAAAAGGAATAGGTTTAGGTACTGCATCTCATGCGGTTGGCACATCAAAAGCAATACAAATGGGAGAAGTAGAAGGAGCTATGAGTGGGCTTTCTATTGCATTGTCTGGATTTATATCTGTAATATTAATTCCTATATTCATAAGTTTATTTAAATAGAGTAACTAAAAAAAGTGTTGGATTATGCAACACTTTTTTTGATCTATATAAAATTAATTATATTTGTTTTGTTAAGATTGAAGTTATATATTTCCAGAATAAGCTTATGAATACCAAGAAAATTAAAAGTTCTGGTCCTAAATAAGTTATATTATATACAAATGAATAGTATGCTGGGCTCATTCCTTCTGGAGTATATTGAGCAAAATATATTATACCTGAAAGGAAATGGACAACTAATCTTAGTACATATGATAAAACTATAAAAGGTATATAACCTTTGAACTCATATTTATTATCTAAGAATGTAATGCCGGCTAACCCCATTAAAGCACTTGGTAGTGGATAATCAAGAATAACTTGTATATGATGTATTATTTCAGGTTTAATTATAAGACTAATTACTCCGAATAATGCACCAACTATCATTCCTGCTGGTGCGCCCCATCTAATAGCAAAAATCATTAGGGGTAATAATTTTAATGATATGCTACCACCTTGAGGCATTTTGTATAATTTAAATTGAGCTAAAATAACAGCTAAAGCTAACATTAATCCAGCTTCAACTATCATTTGAGTACTAAAAAATTTATTTTTATTCATTATTTCTCCTGTTAAAAAATTTGATTGAAAGATTTGCAAATAAAAAAACTACCAATGGGGAAGGTAGTTTAAAATAAATGTTAATAATATTTGCTTTTATCTCACTTTCCTACGCTATCATTATATAGATCAGGTCAAGGGTACTTCTCAGCTTTATGCGCCCCTAGTGACACATTTATTATAACCTAATTAATTTATTTAATCAAATTTAATATATTGGTATCAAATCTTACAAAAAGGTAATACAAAATTCACATTTTAAACACATTTATACACTAGAATTTAAATAAATATATGCTATCATCTAAATTTACTTTATTTGATTAAAGTAGTATAATTTATATAAGGAGGGTATCATGTATAATATTGGTGACAAAATAGTTTATTCAATACACGGAGCAGGTACAATTGAGGATATTCAAGAAATAGAAATTTTTGGAAATACAGAAATGTTCTACATTTTAAGGTTTCCTATTAATAATATTACTATTTCAGTTCCAGTTACAGAAAGTGAAAAAATTCGTCCGGTAATAACTAAGGAAGAAGGTAGAGCTGTAATGGAAATATTGAGATCAGATGTTACTGAAATGTCTCAAAATTGGGGTAAAAGATTTAGAGATAATTTAGAACATATTAAATCAGGAAATATATTTGAAATAGCAGATATTGTAAGAAATTTAAGCGATTTGAGTCAAAGAAAAGGACTATCTGCATCTGAAAATAAAATGTTGATAAATGCAAAAAGAGTTATGGTATCAGAGTTAGTAATTGTAGGGTCCATGACAAAAGAAGAAGCTATGGCAATGATAGATGATGCAATTACTTTAGAATAGGAGAATATATGATAAAAAAAATCCTTAGAATAGTCATCTCACTTTTAGGTATTCCTTTGGGATATGGTATTTCTAAATTATTGTTAGAAAGTGTTTTAACGCTAGAAAATAATATTTTGAAATACTCTTTTAATGGAGTATTTATTATTTTGATGACTATTTTATTTTATATAATAACACCACTTTTTATAAAAAAAATAGAAAAAATGTTGGATAGATTAGAAGATTTAGTAGTTAAAGAACCTAAAGAAACATTGATAATTGGTTTTGTTGGAATTATTTTTGGAATTATTATTGCGTTTTTATTAAGTTTACCGATTTCAATGTTAGCTTTATCTGGTATATTTGAAACTATAAAAATAATAATTGCAATAATAATTTATTTAACATTTGCAAGTATAGGATATAGATTTTCGATAAAATATAAAGAAGATATATTGAAGCTATTTAAAAGAAAAAATTCAAATGAAGATTTTGAAAAGAAATATTTATCTAAAAAAGCTAAAACTTTATCATCAAAAATTACTGATAAAGTAGTGGATACATCAGTTTTGATTGATGGTAGAATTAAACAAATAGTGGAAACAGGTTTTATCGAAGGAGATTTGATTGTTCCAAATTTTGTTCTTCAAGAGTTGCAATTAATAGCTGATTCTTCTGATAATTTAAAAAGAGAACGAGGAAGAAGAGGTTTGGATATTGTAAATGATCTTAGAAATTCTAAAAAAATTAATTTTAGAACAACTTCTAAAAACTATGAGGATACAAAAGAAGTGGATATTAAATTATTGAAATATGCCAATGAAACAGGAGCTTCGGTTTTAACTAATGATTTCAATTTAAATAAATTAGCCTTAATCCAAAATATTAAAGTATTAAATATAAATGATTTAGCAAATTCTGTTAAAACTGTTGTTTTACCTGGTGAAAAGATGATAGTAAGCATAATAAAAGAAGGTAAAGAAAAAAATCAAGGATTAGCATATTTAGATGATGGAACAATGATAGTAGTAGAAGAAGCAAAAGAATTAATAGGACATCAAGTGGAGGTTGTGGTTTCTACTGTTTTACAAACCGCCGCTGGTAAAATGATTTTTACTAAAATTATAAACAGTTAATTTAGGAGGAAAAGTGAAAAAAGGAGTAATAAGAGTTATAGCTTTAATTTTGGCTATACTCATGTTAGCAGGTATTTTAAGTTCAATATTTACAGCTCATGCAGCTCAAATACCAAATGAAGTTTATGGATATGGTGCTGGATTAAATAAAAAAGAAATAGAAGATACAGCAAAATTATTGGGGATTAAAGATTTAAATATTACACAGGTTCCAATAAAAGGAATAGATACTTCAAAATATTTAGGTATACAATCAACAGATGAAGAAATGATTTCGTCCGTTTATGTAAAGAAAAATAATAATAAAAGTATATCTGTAGAGGTAACAACACCTCTTACAATACAGAAGGTTACATCTATACAATATTCAAATGCTGCGATTACTGCAGGATTGGAAAATGTAGATATAAAAGTAGCAGCTGTTAGAGCGGTTACAGGAGAATCTGCATTAGCAGGCGTTTATAAAGTTTTTGAACAATCGGGAATAGCTATAGATAAACAAAAAACAAAAGTTGCAAATGAAGAAATAGAAGTAGTAAATAAAATTTCGGATGAACATAAAGGACAAGAAGGATTTTCAAAAGATAAATTAAATAAAGTTGTGATTGATGTAAAGCAAAAATTGTTAGATGAAAAAAAATCAGGGAATGATTTATCTAATGATAAAATAAAGAATATTGTAGAAAATTCTGTTAAAAATGGCGATTTAAATCAAGTAATTAATAATGTAAATATTGAAAATTTAACATTATATTTTAAGAATTTTATAAATATTGATAATCTAAATATAAATGTGGTTCAGGGTCAATTAGATAATTTATTAAAAAATATACCTAATATTGCAAATAAAGAATTAGATAATGTTAAAACATTCTTAAACACTGATGAAGGAAAAAATTTCTTAAATAGTATAAAAGATAATGTGACAAAAGAAAATTTACAAAAAGTAGCAGATGGTGTTAAAAATGCTTTGGATTCAGAACAGTTTGAAAATGCATTAAATAGTGTTAAAGATAATTTGGATACAAAGAAATTAAGTAATATGATAGATGGTGTAAAAAAAAGTATATCAAATGACGGAGCAGGATTTTTCTTAAAATTATTTAATGGAATAGGAAATTTCTTCAAAACTTTATTTGATTCATTAAAAAATTTATTTTAAATTAGGATAATTAGCAAAAATATGGTATAATATCAAGGCGATTGATATTAATTAATAAGAGGAGGCATAATGAGCACATTAAAATTAAATGCTGAACTAAGAGAAGGTAAAGGAACAGCAGTTTCAAGAAAATTAAGAAGAGAAGAATTAGTACCAGCACAATTATATCAAAGAGAAAAAGAAAATTTAAACTTACAAGTAGTTGCAAAAGAATTGGATAAAATCGTTTCTGAAGCAGGTACTTCAACAATTATAACATTAGTTGTAAATGGTGAAGAAAAAAATGTTTTAATCAAAGATTACCAAAGACACCCATTCAAAAATCAATACTTACACGTTGATTTCTTAGGTGTAAACATGAATGAAACATTAAGAGTTTCAGTTCCTGTAGTATTATTAAATAGAGATGAAATTAGAGTTCAACCTTCAGTATTAATGCAACAATTAGAAGAAGTTGAAATTGAAACATTACCAAAAGATATTCCGGCAGAATTTACAGTAGATGTACAAAATATGGAATATAATGATGTATTTTACGTAAAAGATCTAGATGGAATAAATGATGGAAAAATTACTGTTTTAACTGATTTAGAAGAAGTAGTATGTACATTATCAGAACCTCAAGAAGAAGTTCTTGAAGATGATGCAGAGGTTTCAGCTGCTGATGTTGAAGTAATTGGTGAAGAAGAATAATATTTTTATTAAAATAAAATGTTGTTTGTCAAAGATCAATGTTTTATAACTTATATTTATTATAAATTAATTTTTTCCAAATACTTATAGTGTTGGTAAGGAATAAAATATAACATATTTAGAGAATTAGAGAGTAAAATTTCTAATTCTTTTTTTGTTCGGAAAATAGTTAGAATGCAATTTTTTAATTAATTTTTATGTGTAGGTGTTATCAGATTTTAATAATAAAAAATTTTTTCAAATTTTGACTCTATGTGGAGTTGCATAAGTTGTTTTCCTGAAAATAGGGAAGAAAAATCAATAATTAAAAAATCATCCATATTGATAGTGAGAAAAAGTATGGAAGAAAAATCAATAATTAAAAAATCATCCATATTGATAGTGAGAAAAAGTATGGAAGAAAAATCAATAATTAAAAAATCATCCATATTCATAGCGAGAAAAAGTATGGAAGAAAATATAAAAATCGACATTTTATCCATACTCAAAATGATTTTTCAAAAATTTCGGATCTGAAATATAGATAAATTATAAGAAATTAAAAACCAGAGACAAATATATCTAAATGTCTCTGGTGTATAGTCCAATTTTTTGGTGACCGTACTTTTTGATGCTCCCGCATTTTTTATGAACATAATACTATTTGAGGACACCGTACTTTTTGCAGGTACAACATTTTTTGCATATCTGCATTTTTCTGATTACTATACTTTTTCAGTATATCATTTTTGTGTAAATCCAAACTTTTTAGACATTGGAACTATATAATAATGACCAATGCATCAATCCAATATAAATCCATACATTAAAGTGAAGGACGTTGTTAATATAATAATGACAATTCATCAATGATATATAAATATTAAAGTGGTAAGAACATATATCTTAATATAAAGATAAATGTTAGTACATATAGCAATGGACTGATTTTTTTGTGTTGGCCAGTTGCTAAGTTTACGATTGTGTATGAAATTATACCAAATACGATTCCTTCTGCTATTGAATATGTAAATGGCATTGCAGCTATTGTTATGAATGATGGGATTGCTACTGAGAAATCATCCCAGTTAATTTTCTTTACTGCGGTTGACATGAATATTCCTACTACGATAAGAGCTGGTGCTGTTGCTGCTGAAGGAACTAATAGGAATAGTGGACTTAAAAATAGTGAAATAAGGAAAAAACATCCTGTGATTACTGATGTAAGTCCTGTACGTCCACCTGCTGCAACACCTGCTGATGATTCAACGAATGTTGTAACTGTTGATGTTCCAAGTAATGATCCTAATGTTGTACCGATAGCATCTGATAAAAGTGCTTTTCCTGCTCTTGGTAAGTTTCCATTTTCATCTAGGGAATTTGTTTTAGAAGCAACACCGGCTAGTGTACCAACTGTGTCAAACATATCTACGAATAGAAATGTAAATATTGAAATCATTAGCGATGCATTTAATATGTTTTTTGGGATTTGTACTTTGAATGCAACATTTTCCAATCCTGAAGGAATTTTGAAAAATGTGAAATCAGCAGGAATTTGTGTTACACCCATTGGTATGCCGATAACAGTTGTAATGATTATTCCTAATAGAATTGCACCTTTTACATTTTTTGCAACTAATACCGCTGTTATAAGTATGCCTAGCATGGCAAGTAATGTTGAAGATTGAGTTATTTTTCCTAATGAAAGAATTGTTGCGCCTTCGCCTGTTATAATACCAGCATTGTTAAATCCAATTAATGCAATGAAAAATCCAATACCAACCGAAATAGATTCTTTCAAGTCTCTAGGAATAGAATTAAAAATTGTTTCTCTAATTTTGAAGAATGATAGCAAAATAAAAATTATACCTTCAAGTAAGATTATAAATAGAGCTTCTTGCCATTTGAATCCATATTTTAAGCAAACTGTATATGTGAAATATGCTGAAAGACCAATTCCTGGAGCTAGTGCGAATGGATATTTTGCGAATAATCCCATGATTATTGTTGCTACACCAGCAGAAATAGCTGTAGCGATAAATACGCCGTTGAAATCCATTCCTGTTTTAGATAACATATCTGGATTTAGGAATAATATGTAAGCCATAGTCATGAATGTTGTAAGGCCTGCGATAAATTCTGTCTTAAAATTTGTTTTGTTTTCTTTTAATTTAAAAAATTTTTCCATTATTTCTCCTCAATAAATTTTTATATAAAAAATAAGGATGAAAAATCATCCTTATTAAATTAAGCATTCAAGAATACATATCTTAGTAAGAATAGTCCTGATAATACTAGCACAAGTGGACTAATTTCTTTGTATTTTCCTGAAAATACTTTTATTATTGTGTATGAAAGCACACCAAAAACAATACCTTCAGAAATTGATTCTGTGAAAGGAATTGCAGCAATTGTGATAAATGCAGGGATGCCTTCTGTAAAATCTTCCCAATTAATTTTTAATAATGGGCTTGTCATTAAAAATCCAACGATAATTAATGCTGGAGCTGTTGCAACTGCAGGCACAAGTAAGAATATTGGACTAAATACAATTGATAATAGGAAGAAAATTCCTGTTACAATTGCTGTTAAACCAGTTCTACCACCTTCAGCAACACCGGCAGATGATTCAACGAATGTTGTAACTGTTGATGTACCAACTAATGCACCGAAAGTTGTACCAATAGCATCTGCTAAAAGCGCCTTTTCAACTCTTGGTAAATTTCCATCTTTATCTAACATATTTGTTTTAGAAGCAACACCAGCAAGTGAGCCAACTGTATCAAACATGTCTAAGAATAGCAATGTAAATAATGAAATCCAAAATGATTGTTCTAAAATATTTTTAGGAATAGCAATTTTGAATGCAACATCTTGGAATCCGTGAGGAATACTTACAAGGCTGAAGTTTGCAGGAATTTTTGTAACGCCAAAAGGAATACCTATTAATGTTGTAGCTATAATACCAATTAATATTGCTCCCTTAACTTGTCTAGCAACTAATATAGCTGTAATAATAATACCTAAAACAGCAACGATTGTAATTGGACTTGAAATATTTCCAACTGAAATTAAAGTACCTTCGCCAGCCTTTACAAGACCTGCACTTTGGAATCCTAAGAAAGCAATAAAGAATCCAATACCTACGGAAATTGAATTTTTTAATGTTACAGGAATAGATTTAAAGATAACTTCTCTAAATTTAACAGCTGAAAGTAAAATAAAAATAATACCTTCCATTAAAATAATAAATAGGGCTTCATTCCAAGTATATCCATATTTCAATACAATTGTGTATGTAAAATAAGCATTAAGACCCATACCAGGTGCTAATGCGAATGGATATTTTGCTAAAAGCCCCATTATAATACTTGCAACTGCTCCTGAAAGTGCTGTTGCAACAAAAATACCTTGTTGATTCATGCCTGTTTCTTTTAACATGCCAGGGTTTACAAATAGTATGTAAGCCATTGTCATGAAAGTAGTAATACCAGCAATTATTTCTTTACGTACATTCGTACCATTTTCTTTAAGTTTAAAAAACTTTTCCACATAATCCTCCGAATTATTTTAGTAAAATCTAACACAATTATTTTATCAAGAATCAGGAAAATGTCAATATTATTTCAAACTATATATTGTATAATTTTTACTTTAATAAATAAGAACTATATAATATATAGTTAGTTGATATTTAAATAAGAATATTTATATTTTTATTAACAATTTTGTGTTTTATTGGTATAATCAAAAAAGGAGGTTTTCATGTTAGATAGTTATAATATTTACATTTCTACTGTATTTGGATTGGAATCAGTAGTTAAAAAAGAGTGTGAAGCTTTAGGATTTAAGGATGTGAAAGTTTCAAATAGTAAAATTGAATTTGTTGGCAGTCAAAGAGATATTGTAAAAGCTAATCTATGGCTTAGATCAGCAGAGAGAGTGTACATTAAACTTTTGGAGTTTAAGGCATTAACATTTGATGATATATATGAAAATGTTAATAATTTTGATTGGGAAAACTATCTTTCAGAAAATGGGAAAATACTTATTTCAGGAAAATCTCTAAAGTCAAAATTATATTCTATTTCCGATAATCAGGCAATAACTAAAAAGGCAATTATTAATAGATTGTCTAAAGAATATGGAAGATCATGGTTTGATGAAACTGATGAAGAATATAAAATTAGTATTTCTCTTTTAAATGATATTGCTACTGTTAGATTAGACACTTCAGGAGTAGGATTACATAAAAGAGGATATAGAACTAAGCAAAATGAAGCTCCAATGAAGGAAACATTAGCTGCAGCTTTAATACAACTTTCAAATTGGAATAAAAAAAGTGAGTTTATTGATTTATTTTGTGGATCGGGAACTATTCCTATAGAAGCAACATTAATTGCTAAAAATATAGCTCCGGGTATATCAAGGATTTTTGATTTTATGTATTGGAAATTTTTTGATAAAAATATTTATAAAGAAGAAAAAATCAATGCATATAATGCGATAAATGATGAAAAAGTTAAGATTACAGGTTTTGATATAGATAAAAAAGCGATAGAAATTGCAAAAGAAAATGCTATAAATGCAGGAGTTGATGAATATATAAAATTTGTAGTAAAAGATGTAAAAGATGTAGGATTACAAAATAATTTTGCCACTGTAATTTCTAATCCTCCATATGGTGAGAGAATTGGGGAAAAAGAAGAATTAGAAAAAATATATGATTCTATTTCTAAAATTACAAAAAAATATACAACTTTGTCATTTTATTTCATTACATCAGATGAAGATTTTGAAAGAAAAATAAATATGAAATCGGATAAAAAAAGAAAATTATATAATGGTCGTATAGAAGTAAATTACTACCAGTTCTATGGACCAAGTATTTTAGATTTACTAGGAGGCTAAAATGAAATTTGAGCCTAAAATTGAAAATTTTACTAGATATGTCCAGGGTGCAAATTTTAGATTTTTAGATGCGATGGAAGATCTAGTAAGAATTAGAGATAATAATGGAGAAATTCTTTTTGAAAATAAGTCAATGAGAGATTTAATAGAAAATCTTATTATAAAAAATAAGAGGAGATTAATATCGCCGGAACTTTTCTTAGAACTATATGAAAAAAGAAAACAAGGAAAAGACTTATTAAAGAGAGAAGTTAATATTGATGGCAAATTATATTCTATAAATGCTTCCCCTGTGTATAATGATATAGGAGAATTAGAGGGTTATATAGAAGTTTTTAGAGATATAACCGCTGAAAGAAATACTACTAAACAATTATATATTGCTAATAAAAAAATAAACGACGATATGCAAATGGCAAAAAAAATTCAAAAAAGTATTTTGCCTAAAAAGAAACATTATAAAAATATTTCCTTTCAATTTGGACATGTACCATCAGATAATTTATCAGGAGATGTATTTGATGTAATAGAAATAAATAAAAACAAATTAGGAATATATATTGCGGATGTTGTAGGACATGGTATTTCAGCATCAATAATGACAATGTTTATAAGACAATCAATGAGAAGTATTGTACAAGAAGATGAAAATTTAAGTCCATCAGAAACCATACAAGAATTAAAAAGTATGTTTAGTCAGCTAAAATTAGATATTAGTCAGTATTTTACAATTATTTATATGGTTATAGATACTGAAACTAATGTTTTAAAATATGTCAATGCGGGTCATAATTGTGCGCCAATTTTATTTAATTCTTCAAGATTAGGATTTTTACAAAATTGTGGATATTTTATATCTAATTTATTTAACAATGTTGAATTTAATGAAAAAGAATTATATTTAAATAAAGGAGATAAAATATTAATATACACTGACGGATTGACTGAAACTACAAATTATGCTGGAGATTTTTTTGGCGAAGATAGGCTAGTAAAATGGATAAGAAAAAATCGTAATGAAAAACAATTTGTTAAAAAACTTATAAATGAAGTTGAAATCTTTAGGTATAATAAGCAAGTTGATGACATTGCGGTACTATATTTAGAATTAAATTAAGGAGAAAAAAATGAAAATAGATTTAAGTAAGGCAGTTTTAGAAAATAAAATTGATAAAATAAAGGAAGAGGTATTAAAAGCTCAACAAATTTTGGTTGAAGGTAAAGGCGAAGGAAGTGATTTCTTAGGATGGTTAGATTTACCAATCAATTATGATAAGGAAGAATTTGAAAGAATTAAAGATGCAGCAAAAAGAATTAGAGAAAATTCAGAAGTTTTAGTTGCGATTGGAATCGGTGGTTCATATTTAGGAGCTCAAGCAGTTCTTTCAGCATTAACAAATAGTTATGCAAAAAATAAACCAGAAGTAATATTTGTTGGTAATCATTTATCTTCTACAGAAATCGTAGAATTAAAGGAATATTTAAGTGATAAAGATTTTTCTATAAATGTAATTTCAAAATCAGGCACAACTACAGAACCTGCAATAGCATTTAGAATTTTCAAAGAATTATTAGAAGAAAAATATTCTGAAGAAGAAGCAAAAAGCAGAATTTTTGCTACAACAGATAAGGCAAAAGGTGCATTAAAAACATTGGCAACCCAAAAGGGATATGAAACTTTTGTTGTACCAGATAATGTTGGAGGAAGATTTTCAGTTTTAACAGCAGTAGGATTATTACCAATTGCAGTTGCAGGAATTGATATTGATGCATTGATGCAAGGTGCTGCAGATTATAGAGAGGAAGTTTTAGATAAAGATTTTGAAGAAAATGATGCATTAAAATATGTTGCAATGAGAAATGTTCTATATAGAGAAGGAAAAGATATTGAAATTTTAGTAGCATATGAACCAAAACTAAAATTCTTCAATGAATGGTGGAAACAATTAGAAGGTGAATCAGAAGGAAAAAATGGAAAAGCATTATTCCCTGCAAGTGTAATATTTACAACTGATTTGCATTCATTAGGACAAATTATTCAAGAAGGTAAGAGAAATATTTTTGAAACAGTAATTTCTGTAAATACACCAAAATATGACATTAGCATTAAATCAGATGAAGATGATTTAGATGGACTAAATTACTTAGTTGGTAAAACAGTTGATGAAGTAAATAAAGTTGCTACAAAGGCTACTGTAGATGCTCACGTTGATGGAAATGTGCCTAATATTGTATTACATTTGGAAGAAATTGATGAATATAACTTAGGTAAGATGATTTACTTCTTTGAATATGCAATTGGAGTTTCAGGATATGTTTTAGGAATCAATCCATTCAATCAACCTGGTGTAGAAAAATATAAAGCAAACATGTTTAAGATGTTAGAAAAGCCTGGATATTAATATAGAAAGAGAATATTTATGGGGAAAAAAAATAATTTAGAGTCACAATATAAACATTCAATTGAACAATTAACTCAAAAAACAAAAGAAGAGTTATTGGAAAGAGGAGTTACAATTGACGATATAGCAGAAATTGTATATAAATTACAAAGTTCTTATGTAAAGGATTTATCTATTGAATTTTGTAAGTACTCTATCAATAAAGTTTTGGAAAAAAGAGAAGTTGTTAATGCTGTTTTAACAGGGATACAGTTAGATAAATTAGCAGAAAAAGATTTAATAGAAGAGCCAATTTTAAGTGTTATAAAATCAGATGAAGGTCTTTATGGGATAGATGAAATTCTTCCGTTATCAATTGTTAATTTATATGGATCTATAGGATTGACAAATTTTGGATATTTAGATAAAGAAAAAATTGGAATAATCAAAAAAGTTGACGAAGCAAAATGTGGAGCTGTAAATACGTTTTTAGATGATATAATAGCAGCTATTGCTGCTGCAGCGGCTTCAAGAATTGCCCATAGTTTAAGAGAACCAAATAAAAAACATTATGAGTAAGAAATATTACGCTGTAAGAGTTGGTAGAAAAATTGGAGTTTTTTCTACCTGGGATGAATGTTCAAAACAAGTAATAGGATTTAAGGGTGCTATATATAAAAGCTTCTTTACAAAAGAAGAAGCTGAAAATTTTGTAGGAAACATTGAAAAGGAAGAGATTTCCAAAGATTCTATAGATGATAATGAAATAATTGCATATGTAGACGGATCTTATAATATAAATACTGGTCAGTTTGGATATGGCGTTATTTTGATAGATAGAGACCAAGAAATTACTTTTAATGAAGGAATTTTTGATGATGAATTAAAAAATCAAAGAAATGTAGCTGGAGAAGTTTTTGGATCAATGTCTGCAATTCAAAAGGCCATAGAGCTAGAAAAATCGAAGATATATATACATTTTGATTATATGGGGATAAAAGCTTGGGCTTTAGGAGAGTGGAAAACTAATATTCAGCTTACGAAAGATTATAAAAAATTTATAGATGAAAAATCTTCTTTAATAGATATAGAGTTTATAAAAGTTAAGGCTCATTCAGATAATAAATACAACGATATAGCAGATAGATTGGCGAAAGATGCGGTAGGAATAAAATAAAATAAAATTTCCATTGATGCCACGAGTCCTCGCTCCTTAAGGAACTGCCGAGGTGGCTACATGGGAATTTTATTTTATCAAGAAAAAACTATTGTAAAAATTTTTTAAGTTTTTTATGGACAGAATGGTTAAAAATTTTTTCAATTAATACTTTTAAACTTTTTATTTTTAGAAGTAGGATGGACATTTATAAATAAAAAAATCCCTAGATATTCAAATCTAGGAATTTTTATGATAATTTTACAATTTAAAAACTATCTTTTGAAATAGTCTTTTTTTTTATAAAGATTATTTGTTTTTTAATAAATCTCTAATTTCAGTTAATAAAATTTCTTCTTTTGAAGGAGTTGCTGGAGCTTCTTCTTTAGGTTTTTGAGTTTTGTTATAAGCTTTAACTATTACAAACATCACAAATGATACTATAAAGAATGTAATAACTGCATTAATAAAATTACCGATCATAAATGTAACGCCAGCGATAGTAACTTGCAATGTTGAGAAGTCAATACCAGCTGTTAAAGCACCAACTAAAGGCATGATTAAATTTTCAACTAAAGCTTTAACTACTGCTCCAAAAGCACTAGCCATAACTACAGCTACCCCTAATCCTAAAACATTTCCTTTATTTATAAAATCTCTAAATTCTTTTAACATAAATTTTCTCCATTCTATATTATTTACAAATTTATTATATTTATATAAATAAATATTGTCAATATAAAGTTGAATAAGATAATTTGTTATTATAAAATATGATAAAGGAGTTACTTATATGAGTAAGATTAATATATCAAAATTTAAGAATAAATTGTATGAATTTGAAAATGTCAGAAGTTTAGTAGATATTAATAAAAAAGATGAAGTCTTTAGTAGATTTGTATTGGGAATTAATAATTTTGAAAATATAGATTTGTATATTAAGTCATTTATACAGGATGGGGAAATATTAATAAGTAAATTAAATAATTATTTTTTAGATGAAAATGAGATAATTTCTTATAAATATATTGATAATACAAAAAATATAGTAGAACTATTTTTTATAAATAATGAAGCTATTTTTAGTTATATTTCAAATAATGAAAAAAACGTAATAATATTTGATAAGGACAGAATACTTAAAGATTTATCAAAAGAAGAGGTAAATAGCAATTGGATTTTACCAAAAGAGGATGAATTTATAGAAGAAATTATAGACTTTTTATTTAATTTATCAGAGATAGCTATAAATTACAAAAATAAAAACTATATTAAAGCTAGTTTGCTAAAAAATGATCTAATTGATAATTTAATATACATGTTAAACTGTTATATTTCATTGAAATATAATAATCATGTGATAGTTGACCAATATGCAAATAGACTTAGAGACTATTTAGAGGAAGATGAGTTTAATGAATTTGAATATATTGTTTCTGAAAGTGCTAGAAATGATATATGGACTATAATTTTCAAAGCTGCACAACTTTATAGAACAATTGGTTTGTATATATCAGAAAAATTAAAATATACATATCCTAAAAGAGAAGATGTGCGTATATTGAATATCTTAAGAGAAATTTATAAGGAAGAAGAATGAAAAAGAAAATTTTAAGCTTATTATTAACATTTGTAATTTTATTTACATTCATACCTTTTTCGTATGCGGCTAATTTCACATATGAAAATAAAATTGAGTCTATGTTGGTTGCAGAAGCTAAAACAGGAAAAATATTATTTAAGAAAAACATCGATAAACCTATGCCTATAGCATCTATGTCTAAAATTATGACATTGCTTGTAATTAAAGATGCTATAAAAGAAGGGAAAATTAAAATAAATGATATAGTTACCGTAACGGAAGATTCTGCAAAATATAATATGCCGGGATATTCATCATTTGATTTAGTTAAAGGAGAAAAAGTCTCTGTTGAGAATTTATTAAAAGCTTCAATGATTGTATCAGGAAATGATGCAACTGCAGCATTAGCTATTCATTTATCAGGAAGCGAAGATAAGTTTACAAAATTAATGAATGATAAATCAAAGGAATTAGGGTTAAAAAATTCTAGTTTTATAAATCCTACAGGGATAACTATTGAAAAAGATAAGAAAAAATTATTTAATAAAATGTCTGCAGAGGATTTATTAAAACTAACCAAATATATTTATGAAAAATATCCAGAAATTGAAGAATATGGGAAAACAGGTGTTTTAGACGTTCCTGAAAGAAAATATTCTAGAAAGTCCACACTGCCATTAAGAGATAAACAGTCAGGTTTGTTGGGATTAAAGACTGGATATACAGAAGAAGCTGGATATTGCTTTACTGGGATATTTGATTTATCAAAAAATGAAAAAAAATTAAATACTAAAATTTTCACTATAGTTATGGGAGCGGATACAGAAGAAATGAGAGCTGTAACTACAGATGAGTTGATTGATTTTACATTAAATAATTTTTATTTAAGTGATGAAATAAATAAAGAAAAATCCATTGCTGATATTTATGTGTCAAACTCCGTAAATAAATATATTTCAGCATATCCTCAGGAAAATTTTGATAAGCTTGTACATGTCGGAACAGTAATTGATGCACAATATACATTAAAAGAGAATATCTTTGCTCCGATTGAGGATGGGCAGATTATAGGTGAAATGATGCTTTTTGAAGATGGAAAAGAAATTAAAAAGATTAATTTAATAAATAAGGGATATAAGACAAGAGAGAGTTTTATATCAAACATTATAAACACATTAAAGACATTTTTTGATGATTTAATGCAATTTACTTAAGGAGTCAATGATGAAATATTTATTTTTTGATATAGACGGCACATTATTAAGCCATACAGAAGGAATATCAAAATCTACAATTGATGCATTAAAAATGGCTAAAGATAATGGTCATAAGATATTTATATGTACAGGTAGATCATATAGCGAAATACCAGAATTAATTTATACATTTAATTTTGATGGAGTAATAGCTGCAGCTGGTGGATATGTAAAAGTTGGAAATGAAGTAATTTTCAATAAAATTATGCCGGAGCATTTAATAGATAATATTATTTATCAATTGGACAAAATGGATATACCATTTATGCTTGAAGGAGTTGAAAAAACATATTCACATAAAGATGCTAGATATATTTATGATGAAAGAAATTTGAAGAGAAAAGCAATAAAAGATAAAACTAAATATGAACATTCAGCTTATGATTACAGGATACCGGAACTATTTACAATAGATGAATATTTTAGTAATAGAACACCTATCAGCAAAATGACATTATATGGAAATGGTCCGGAAAGCTATTTTGAATTAGAACAATTTATTGATAAAGATTTTTATTTATTGAAGTATGATATATATGCTGAGTTAATAAGTAAAGGAATAAGTAAGTTAACAGGTATAGAAAAAGTAATGAATTATTTAAATGCAAGTATGAATGAAACCTTTGCATTTGGAGATAGTTTAAATGATTATGAAATGATAAGAGGAGCAAATATAGGGATTGCTGTAGGAAATGCTTCTGAACCTGTAAAGAAAATAGCTGATTTCATTACAGATGATATTCATGATAATGGAATATACAATGCTATGAAGCATTATAATTTAATTTAAGGAGGAATATATGTTAAAAATTGGAGATAAAGCACCGGAATTTAGTCTTGAAAATCAAGAGGGGAAAATAGTCAATTTGTCTGATTTTAGAGGTCAAATAGTTGTTCTCTATTTTTATCCGAAAAATAATACACCGGGATGTACAAGTCAAGCTTGTGGTTTTAGAGATATAAACGAAGAATTAGAAAAAATGAATGTAAAACTTTTAGGTATAAGTAAGGATAAGATTTCATCACATACAAATTTTATTGAAAAATATGGCTTAAATTTTGATTTATTATCTGACCCAGAAAAAGAAGTGCATGAATTATATGGTACATTAGCTGAAAAGAATATGTTTGGAAAAATAGTATTTGGAACATCTAGAGATACTTTTATTATAGATGAAGAAGGTAAAATAAAAGAAATTTTTAGAAAAGTAAAAGCAAAAGATAATCCATTTGAAATTTTGGATTATTTGAAGAAGTAAAAAAATTATTTTTGTAATGTTTTTTATGAGGAAATAGTTTCTAGAATGATGAAATAGTTTATAAAATGCTGGGAAATTTTCTAAAATGAGAAAATCAAATCAATCATATGAATTTGTCTGTAGGATCATAAGTTTTCGTCAAAAATCCCTAGATATTGAAATCTAGGGATTTTTGACGTGTTTTATTAAATTATTTAAATATTTTTAAGTTTGTTTGATATAGACACTTTACTGAATTTTACCCTTTTTTGATAATTTGTATGCTTCAATTTGATATGTTAAATTTGCACATATACTAATTATTCCGCATATAATTATTGGTAATATACCGGTATTAAATATTATATGTGTTATTAATAAAGTTATTAATAAAAATGCAATCAATTTTTGTATAAAAGTATATGATTTAAATGTAGCTCTATATATTATTGCTTTTTCTGCTTCATCACAAGATTCAACCCATTGCTCTGTAAATTTTAGTGATGAAGGATCTCCGTATCTGTCGGGATAAACTTTTATTACAAGATTAACAAATCTCATTAAATAAATAGCTTCGTAAAATGATGAAATAACAAATATTAAAGATAATAAAAACCATACACTTAAATTAATAGTTTTTATATTAATATTTGTATAAGACACTGCATAAATTAATATTATAAGTACTGAAACAATAGAAATGATACTTGTTGAGATAGCACCATATCTACTAAGTTTTAGTTCTTTTATATCTGCTTCATTATCGTCTTCAATTCCTTTTATTATTTCATTACCTAAAATTTTCATTTTGTATATAAATAGTTCACCTAAAAATAACTCTATTGATAATAGTATGCTAATAATATAAAATCCATAAGATTTAATTGTTTCAGGTATTTTATTCATTAAATTTGAAAATTTTATAAATATTTCTGATTTAATTTTTAAGCTGTAGATTATATAACCGATTGAAAAACCTATTAAAAATCCAATTAAAAGTGATATTAAGAAAATTAATATAAATTTTAGTATTTTATTTTTGATTTTCATTATTTTCCTCCTCATAAATAAAAAGATCTTCTACTGTGGCATTACATATTTTTGAAATTTTTAATGCTAAAGAAACGGATGGGGAATAATCACCACGTTCTATTAGACTAATTGTTTGTCTAGAGACTCCACATAATTTGCCCATTTCTGTTTGATTAACACCGATTTTTGAACGGTATTCTTTTAAATTATTAAACAATGGCATATTTATTCCTTTCTAAAAATCATTTATTATTTCGGCCGAAAATAATGACAAATATTGTTGTCAAAAACATTATACTATTTGACAACAATATTTGTCAAATAGTTTTTTATAAATTATATAAATTACGGATGAAGCTATTATATATCCCATTGAAATATCTGTAAGGAAGTGAGCTCCGTCAAATATTCTTGAAATGCCTACAAGTACTGCCCATAAAATTGGGAAAGTAATTAAAAATTTACTTAATTTTTTATTAATGCTAAAAATTTCAGGTATATAAATTAAAACTAGGCTGGAAGCTGCAGCACTAGTGTGTCCTGATGGAAATGATTTGAATAAATCATTTGCTGGTTTTCCATTTAAAATCCACCAATTTGTAAATGTTGAAAAATTTCCTTTTTGGTACATATCAAAAAATCTATGTCTGCCCCAAATATTTTTCATAAAGTCAAAAATTATAAAAATTGTAAAAATTGAAATTGCGGCGAAAAGAGCAAATTTAATTAATTTTGGGTTATCCTCAACTTTTATAAATTTAAATAATATTAATGATGACGAAATATAAAATATATAAATTAATATGCTTAGTAAAATTTTTTCACTGTTAAAATATTTAGGTATTCCATAAGCTGAAACAATTGGAAAACAGATAAAAAATAGAAACATTAATATATAAGCTAATTTATTTACTCTAAAGTTAGAATATCTTAAATAAATAAGAGAAGATGTTGTCATTATTATAATCATTGGAAATTCCCCTAAAAATTTAAGTGTTTCAGGATAAACATTTCCTCTAGAGTAAAACAATTTATTAATTTGTAAGTCATAAAATGAACCTATTAATAGTCCTATAATTCCCAATAAAATAAAAAATAATAAAATTTTTGTTGATTTTTTCAAAAAGTCCTCCTAAATGTTGTTTTTTTAAGTCTATAATAAATATTTTATCAAAATACTTTAATATAAAAAACTTTTTTTGATATAATACATAGATAGAGGTAAAAATGGAAATAAAAAGCTTAAACTTAAAAAAAACTGCAGAAGAATATTATTATAATGGTGATTTAAAAAAATCATTGGCTTTATTTGATAGAGCCTTAAATTACTCTGAGGGCGATAATAAGTTAGATATTTTATATTCTCAAGCTATAATTTATGATGAGTTGGATGATTATAAGAATTCATTACAAAAATTCAATGAGGCGTATGAGCTAAATGACACAAATGCACAGATTTTATATGGAATAGCTATGAGTTACGAAAAACTTGGTGATTATGATAAGGCTGAACATTTTTATAAACAGTGTATTGAAATAGATCCAGAGTATGATAGAGCTTTGTTTTTCTTAGCAAATTTATATGATGTTGAAAATAAATATGATGATGCTATAAAGTATTATAAAAAAACTATAGAATTAGTGCCTGATGATTATATTGCTTACAACAATATAGGAGCAATTTATGAAAATATTGATGAATTTGACTTGGCACTTGAGGCGTTAAATAGATCAATTTCAATAAATCCAGAATATTTTAGAGCATATTTTAATAAAGGTGTAGTTTATGGTAGAATAAAAAACTATTTAAAAGCAGTTGAAAATTACAGAATCTCAATAAGTAAAAATATTTATTATGGAAATAACTATTTGAATTTATCCGCAATATATATAGAAAAAAAATTATATAAGGAGTCGGTATCAATATTAAGTAAGGGTATAAAAAATGAAGCAGATAATTTAGCGAATTTGTATTATAATCGTTCTTGCTCATATATTAAATTAGATGAATTTGATAAATCTATGAATGATTTAAGAAAATCTGTAGAGTTGAATAATGATATAGTTGAGTATGCAAAAAATGATGAAGACTTTAAAAATATTAGAAAAAATGATATATTTAGAAGAATAATTGGAGATTAATATGATTACACTTAAGACAAAAGAAGAAATAGAAGGAATGAGAAAATCAGGAGAAATTTTGTGTAAAACTCATTTGGCAATAAGAGAAATTTTAAGACCAGGATTGACTACATTGCAAGTTAATGATTTTGCAGATGCATTTATGAAATTTAAGAATGCAATCCCTAGTCAAAAAGGATATGAAGGATTTCCATATGCATTATGTACATCATTAAATGATGTTATTTGCCATGGATTTCCAAGTAAAGATGTTGTATTAAAAGAAGGGGACATTTTATCAATTGATAATGTTGTTAACTATAATGGGTATTTATCAGATTCATGCTGGTCATATGCAATTGGTGAACTTTCAGAACAAGATAAAAAGCTTATGGAAGTTACAGAAAAAAGTATGTATTTGGGAATTGAACAGGCAGTAGCTGGCAATAGAATTGGAGACATTGGAAATGCCATTCAAACTTATGTAGAAGGAGAAGGTTTTTCAGTTGTTAGAGATTTTATAGGACATGGTATTGGTAAAGAAATGCATGAAGATCCTCAAGTTCCTCATTATGGAAAAGCAGGAAGAGGAAGAAGATTGATGGAAAACATGGTTATTACAGTGGAACCAATGGTTAATGTTGGGACTTGGATGATGAAAATTGATAGTGATGGTTGGACAGCTAGAACAAGAGATGGAAAGAAATCATGCCAATTTGAACATACATTTGTTGTAAAAGATGGTAAGGCAGACATTTTAACAAATCAAGATGATTATGAATTAAATGAAGAAGAAAAACAATGGATAAAAAATTATAAATTTTAGGAGAAGAAGATGAGATCAATACTTCAATTAATTTCAAAGTATGGGAGTGCAAATAGTATTATTCCTATCTTAGTTATAGCTTCTATAGTTGTAACTATATTATTATATTCATTTATAAAAAATAAAAAAATGAAATATTATGTTAATTTGATAATTTTTGTTTTTGGATTAATTTTATTTATTAATGGATATATTTTTTTACTAAGTTCAACGGGATTGGTATTACTTAAATTAGGTACGGAGATTATTACTTTTGGATTAGTGGGAATTTTGTTTGCGTATATTTTAGATATATTAGATTCCTTGGGAGGAATCTTTAAGAAAAAAACTGTTAAGAGAAAATAGGAGGTTTTATGATAGGTGCTTTTTTTGATATTGACGGTACTTTAATGAGAGAATCTATTATGGTAAAACATTTTAAAAAATTAGTAAAATACGGCATAATTGATGAAGAATCATATATAAAAAATATAAAAGCAAAGTATGAAGCATTTGAAAAAAGATATGGAGATTATGACGATTATATTTCAGAAATAGGTCTTTTATATAAAGAAAAATTAATGGGAATAAATAAAGCTTTAATTGTAGAAACTGCTAAGCAAGTAATTAAAGAAGAAGGAGAGCTAGTTTATACATTTACAAGAGATAGAATCAAATGGCATCAAGATAAAGGACATAAGGTGTTTTTTGTATCAGGTTCTCCAACATATTTAGTAAAAATGCTAGGGAAAGTATATAATATTGACGATTGCTCAGGTACAGATTATGTTTTTGATTCAGAAGGTAATTTTACAGGAGAAATTTCTCAAATGTGGGACAGTGATTCTAAATTAAAAGAGATAAAACTTTTAGTTGAAAAATATGATATTGACATTGAAAATTCATATGCATATGGAGATACAAATGGAGATTATTCAATGTTAAAAACAATGAAAAATGCAACAGCAATTAATCCATCTAAAAAGTTTTTGGATATTATAAGAGATGATGAAGAACTTACAAGTAGGGTTGATATAGTTGTTGAAAGAAAAGATGTAATTTATTATGTAGATATTAATGTAGATCATTATACATTAACTACTGAATAAAATTTAATATAATGAATAGTAAAATACTATATAATCAAGAAAAATTGATTATATAGTATTTTTTTTGTATCTTGATTAATTCTTCCTTTTTTATGTATATTTATAAAGTATTCAGGGGGGAGAAATACAGGATATATAAAAATGAAATATTCTAATAAAAAATTAATAGAAGAGATATTTGATAATTTTTATAAGTATAAAAAAGAGTATAAAAATGTTGTAAAAGAGGAAGATTATAAATATTTTATCGATAAAAGGAGAATAAGAAAAAATAGAGAAGAAATAAATATAAATAATAGTGAACTGTTAATGTTTCTTTTATTTTCAAAACTTGATGATAAAGAAAAAGATTTAATAGAAATGAAGTTTAAATATAGAATGTCAGTTCATGATATTTGCTTAATACTTTATATATCAGAATCGACATATCATAGGAGGATGAGAAAAATATATGATAAAATGAGTAAGTATATAAACGAGTTTAAAGGATTATTTAATATAAAATAACAAAGGAGGAAATCCTGAAATAATTGTTAATTTTTATTAACGATTATGTTTTTCCTCCTGTTTATATTTAATTTAATTTATATTATAATTAATAACAACACCATTATTATTAAAAGTATAATTATCTATTTTAAAATATCTTATTTCTGATAATGATGATACAGTAATGTAGTTTTCTTCGATATAAAAAATACCAGGTATAGTAGTTTTATTATCATCTGATTTAAGAATTTTTACATCATGTTTAATGTATTCATTAATATTTTTTTCAAGTGTAGTAATTATCTTTTTTACATCTTCATCAAAAAATAAATTATTTATTGAAAAGCTTGATTTTTCTATACCGGTATAAAAATTATCACAGTCTAAAGAAAAATATTTTTTTAAAACAGATTTAATAAGTAATCTTGCTGTTAAAGATTTTAAAATTATATATCTATTTTCATAATTTACTGATATACTTATTTTATCAGTTATTGGTTTAAAGTTTGATACTAAAACTTTTCCAACACTTGAGTCATAAATATGATCAACTTTATGTCCATTTATAAAAATATCTTCTTGTTCAATATTAAGTTTTTTATAATCCAATAAAATGCTATCAGCAGGAACAATATGATATTTTGCTTCAAAAAACTTTCTTTTTATTATATGTGTATCTATTTGATTTATATAACTATTCAACATTTTTACCTCTAGGAGCTTCCATGAAAAGACCAATAATACTCATTTTAACCTATTATATTTTAGGTATAATTTTTTATGAATTTTTTGCCCTTAACTTAAATTTTTATATTTTTTTAACACTCATTTTCCTTTTATTTTATAGTAAAAATAAAAAAAATGCTATACTAATGATTTCAATTATTTCTATTTCAATAATTTCTACACAAGTTAGATATCCCTCAAATCAAGTAAAACAGACAAAAATTAATGCGGAAATATTTAGAAAAGAAGTAAAAGAGTTTAACAATCATTATTATTTAAAATATAAAAATGCTAATATTTTATTAAAGACCAACAAAGATTTTTCCTTAGGTGATATTGTTTCATTCACTGAAAAGTTAAGTACACCAAAGACATCTAACAATTTTAATACATTCAACATGGAAAGTTATTTAAAAGGTAAGAATGTTTTTTATGAAGTTAATTCAAAAAGTGTATCTAAAATTGGACATCAATACAGATTGAAATACAGCATTTATAATCATCTTAAAGAATTTTTTGATAAAAATTTAAATAATATTTCTTCGGCGTTTATGAACTCTATGATTTTATCGGAAAAATCCGATAATGAAATGTTTGATGATTTTAAAGATTTGGGATTATCTCATGTTTTAGCCATTTCAGGGCTTCATTTAAATATTTTAATATTATTTTTGGATAATATTGGCAGGAGAATGAAAATAAGCAAAAAATATTTTGGAATATTTGTAATAATGTTTTTAATATTTTATGGATATCTCGTTGATTTTCCTATTTCTTTAATCAGAGCTTTAAGCATGTATAGCGTAACAATGCTTGCAATTTACACAAATAATATAAAAGACAAATATAATACACTCTTTGTATCCATGTTAGTATCATTGATTGTAAATCCGTTTTTCATTTATTCAACGGGATTTTATCTTAGCTATATAACTATGTTTTCGATTTATTACTTACCTGATAAAGTGGCTAAATTATATAGAAAAATACCAAAAATGTTTATTACACCAATAGCCATTCAAATAGGATTAATTCCATTTTCAATCTATTTTTTCAATAAAATAAATTTACTCTCCATTTTTACAAATATATTGATTTTACCATTTGTAAGTGTGGCTCTATTATCAGGTTTTATCTATATTTTTATTAGATTAAAATTAGTAAGTTTATTTATAGAAGGAATTTTTTACATCATTTCACTTATAATCTACCCCCTAAATACAATAAAAGATTCATTTGAAATAACATTCCCGTATTCAAATGTAAAAATGATAGTCGTTTATTATTTGATTATAATTTGCATCTTAAATTATAGAATGATTTTATATAAATTTAGAAAAAATAGGAAATTATACCTAATTTTTACCATTTTTCCAGTAATTTTACTGAAAACATTCTTGCTGCCTTATGCTGTAATAAATGTTATTGATGTAGGTCAGGGAGATGCAGTAATGCTCAGAAACAAAGGAATTACAACAATTATAGATACTGGTGGAAATATGTTTAATCCCGAATTATCGGGTAGAAATCTTTTTGATTATTTATATAAGAATGGTGTTACAAAAATAGACAATGTCTTTATTTCACACAATGATTTCGATCACATGGGCAATTTGCAATATTTAGTATCAGTTATGAATGTTGGAAAAATTTATTCCAACACATTAAAAAATTATAATGCAAAATCTGTAAAAAATGGAGAAAAGATAAATATTGGGAATGCTAAGTTTGAAGTGATTTTAGACGGTAAAAATGCAAAGTCTTCTAATGATAGTTCGCTTGTGCTTTTGCTAAAAATTTTTAATAGTAAGATTTTACTCACAGGAGATGTTGAAGAAAATGAGAAATTTATAAAAATTGGGGATAGGATAGATTTCCTTAAAGTTTCACATCATGGCTCAAATCATTCCACAAGTGAGGAATTTTTACAAAACAATCCAAATATCACAAATGCACTTATATCGGCAGGTTTCAATAATAGATATGGGCATCCACATACTCAATTATTGCAAAGACTTAAAAAGAGAAATATAAAAATATTTAGAACGGACAAGCAAGGAAATATTGAAATCTATATTAATAGATATGGATATTCGATATATCCATATAAGTATAAATATGATGTTGTAGAGTTTTTGGAGAAGGTTGTTTTGTATTAGGAGATTTAAAGACTAGATTCAATTTTATAGAAAATTGTATAAAATCGGAATGTAATTTCCGATTATGATGACTATAAATCATGTAAATAGGAGTATACTCAAATATACAGATAAATTTTTTAGAAAAAAAACTTGTAAATTTTAATAGCTTTAAAAATTGCAGGTATGAAAAACAGTGATTTGTAAAATTTTTCATATAGGTTATTGAAATATCTGTGATACATGATTATTTTTAATCTTTTTTACATGTAATATATAAAAAATATTATAATACATGATTATCAAGAAAAATTAAATTTAAGATTGGGATATATGCGACAAATAGTAAAATATAAATGCAATAACGTATTATGCAATAATATATTATTGCATATCGTGTTGTTGTATAATACAATATGCACAGATGATAATGGTAATATTAAGATTGATGTTAATTTTATTGATGAAACATTATGCTTGTCGCAACAGCAGATGGCAGAGCCATTTAAGACATCAAGGACAAATATTGTAGAACGTATAAGAAATATTTATGATGAAGGTGAACTTGATAAAAATTCAACCTGTCGGTATTTCCGACAAGTTCGAAAAGAAGGTAATCGTAATGTTTCAAGAAATATTCCATTTTATAATCTTGATATGATAAATTCCCTTGGTTATAAGTTTAATCAAAACATTGACATTTTTTAAGAGGGCTAGACTTGTATAATAATTAGGATTTATTGATAAGGAGTTAATTATGAGAAAAATATATATGCTTTCAGGATTGGGGGCTAAAGAGGAGTCTATATTAGAATTTAGCAAATTCTTAAATAGTCAAAATTATGAAATTATTTATATAGATTTGCCAGGACAATATTCTAATTTAAATATTAAAATAGAAAATAGAGAAGATTTTGTAAATTGGATAAAGTCTATTATTCCTAGTGATTCTATCGTTATGGGATATTCATTAGGATCGGATTTAATATTAAAATTCATAGATGATATTAACCCTAAATCTACTATAATACTTGATGGTGGAGTATTTGGAAATGATTTTATGCAAACAACTTTAGAAGAAGAAAAAGAGTGGAGTAGAAATTATATTAAGCAAAACAATTTAGATATGAATCCTGATACTGTATGCTCACTTTTTGACTTGAGATTTGATCAATATAAAGATATATTTTCGATAAATACGGAAAAAGACATTTTATTACTTTTATCAGATACACCAAAAGAAGCATATGACTATAAGTTAAACAAGGTTAAAAATTACAATAAACTTGATAGAAAAAATATTGAAATTGTATTTATTGAAAATACAAATCATGATTTTTATAGTGAAAAACCTGAAGAAATTGGTAAAGAAATAGTTAGATATTTGGATAAATTTTGATTGTGAAAAATTATATTTTTGTATAAGGATGGATGATTAGATGAAAGAATTAAATATATCATTGCAAGATACTCAATGGGATTTTACCTATACAGATCATAATAGAGATATTGTAAGAGCTATAGTTATAGATAATGAAGAAAATTATTATTTTGTTAGAGTTGAGAGAGATGATGATTTCGGTAAAGCAACACTTATTGAAACAGCAGGTGGTGGAGTTGAATCAGGAGAAAATCTTGAGGAAGCAATAGTTAGAGAACTTAAAGAAGAATTAGGCGTTGAAGTAGAGATTATAACTAAATTAGGAGTAGTAAAAGATTTTTATAATTTGATTCATAGACGAAATATTAATAATTATTATTTGTGTAAAATTAAGTCATTTGGAGAAAAAGAAATGACAGACTCGGAGATAAATGATTTTCATTTATCTACCTTGAAATTAACATATGAAGAAGCTAGAAGAGAGTATGTTAAATGTTCAAATACAAGATTGGGAAAGCTTATTGCTGATAGAGAAATACCTGTTTTGGAGCATGCTACAAAAATTTTGGAAAATGAGATTTATTAAAACTTTCTAGGAGTAATATTTTGAAAATAATAAAATATTCTAATAAGTATAAAGAAGATTTACATCAAATGATTAAAGAAGCAAGGATTAGTATTGGACTTAACTCAAATCTAAGAGAAGATTTATATGATATTAATAAATATTATATTGATAAAGGTGACATGTTTTGGTTAGTGGTTAATCAAAAAGAAGAAGTTTTGGGTTGCTTAGGATATTCGAAAATAGAAAATAAAGAAGAAGCTTTTTTACATAGATTTTATATAAAACCATCTATGAAAAGAAGGGGGATAGGTACTAAACTTCTGGCATTTGTAGAGGATTACTTAAAAAATAAAGGGATTAAGACTTTAAGAGTTCATTTGGGTGAAAGTAAAAAGAATTGGCATGAGTCATATTCTTTTTATCCTAAAAATGGATATAAAGAATATGAAGATAGATATATGATGAAGGAGATAATAGGATAAAAATGACATTAATAAAAAATGAAATTCCAATTTTGGAATATGATGATAATCAAAGTGCAGTTATTATGCCAAATCATGAAAATTTGAAATTAGAATTACCCGAAAAATGTGTGTTTGCATTTTTAGAAGATGAAATAGATAAATTCGCCGAAAAAAATAGAGCATGTAAAGTTTATGAATTTATATCTTGTACTAAAATATATCCAATTTATGTTGTAAAATATGAAGGTGAAGAAATTTGTTTAGTTCAGGCACCAATGGGTTCAGCTTCATCAGGGCAGATTTTAGATTGGTTGATTTCTTATGGGGTAAAAAAAATAATTTCGTCAGGAACTTGTGGTGTTTTGATTGATTTAGATGAAAATAAGTTTATAGTTCCTATAAAAGCTTTAAGAGATGAAGGTACAAGCTACCATTATATAAATCCTTCTAGGTATATTGAAATAAATAAAGTTGCATTGAAAGCTATTGAAAAGACACTAATAGAACATGGATTAGAATATGTCGAGGTTTTAACTTGGACTACTGATGGTTTTTATAGAGAAACTCCTGAAAAAGTTGCTTATAGAAAAGAAGAAGGTTGTGCTGTTGTCGAAATGGAGTGTTCGGCTTTAGCGGCTGTAGCACAATTCAGAAATGTAATTTGGGGGCAAATTCTTTTTACTGCAGATTCATTAGCAGATATCGAAAAATATGATGCTAGAAATTTTGGAGAAGACTCTTATGAATATGCCTTAAAATTATGCTTTGATGTATTAAAAAAATTATGATTGCAGTTGAAAGATTCATTCCTAAATCTTTTAATAATTCTTGAGCATTTTTTTCAAAACTGGATCTAAACTAATATTTGTACTTACTTTTGTCAAGGAAATAGAACTCCTTTTAATGTATAATGTTATAAAGTATTTAAAAACATAAATGATTTATGCGTATAATGTGCATGTTATACATGCTTGATATGCGTATGACATTCATGCACATAATTTTTAGGAGATAAACTATGAATATAAAATTAATAAAACCGACAATAAATGACAAAGAAAAAATTATTGAAATGTTAAAAATATGGAAAGAAGATATTGAAAAAAATAAGACTAATGGTTCACCATCGGCTATTTTTAGAAATATGGATGAAGATTTTCAATATTATTTGGATAATTTGGATAGAAAAGAAAATATAGATGAAGGTAAAGTTGCCTCTACCACACTTTTTTGTTATGACATGGATAGAAAAGTATTTGTAGGTGCGGTTAATATTAGACATTCATTAAATGAACATTTACTTCAATTTGGAGGACATATTGGAGATGGGATAAGACCTGATGAGAGACGAAAAGGTTATGCGACAGCTATGATAGGATTGGCACTTGAAGAATGTAAGAAATTAGGAATTGGTAAAGTGCTTATGACTTGTGATAAAACTAATATCGGATCAGCAAAATCAATTATTAATAATGGTGGGATTTTGGAAAATGAAGTGTTAGAAGATGTAAAAATAGTTCAAAGATATTGGATTGATAACAAAGTTATAGATAATGTTGAGAGAAGCTAATTTAGAAGACTTAAATAAGTATTTAGAATTTGCCTATAGGCTTTCTTAAGATTTTGAGACTTCCTTTTTTCCTACATATTTAGATGGTATAAAAACTAAGGAAGATTTTTATAAGTCAGCATTTAAGTCTTTTGAAGATGAAAATTCAAAAATTTTATTATTTGAAATAGATGGAGAAGTTTTAGGATGGATTGATTTTTACTGGCTTCCAAGTGATCTATATTTGGGAATTAGAGTTTTTAACATTAAAGAATTTAAGAGTAAATCTATGGGAGAATTTATTGATTACTCTAAACAATATTTTTCAAAATATACAATATTCTTTGGATTGCCATCAAAAAATACAGAAAGTGTAAATTATCTGAAAAAATAGGTACTACAAAAGTTGAAGAAAACTATGTATATACTCTTAATTTTGAGGAGTATCAGCCTAAAGAATATTATGGAGAAATTATAAAAGTTACAGAAGAAAATTGGAATGATTTTTCTAATCTTCATGATAAAATTGAAGGAATTTATTGGAATTCTGAAAGGTTATATAAACAAATATTTACTTTAACAAAAAATAATTGGAATATATACCTATATTATGAAGAAGGACAAGTTAAGGGCACTATTTATTTCGTCTATACTCCATTACTTATGGAAATTTTTGGTGTGGATTTTCAAGATAATAAATTTGATAAAAAAATTATGAATAATTTATTAATAAAAGCTCTAAATGTATCAAAAAGTGATGGGCAAAAGTATATGACTTATTTTGTCGGAGAAGAAGAACTAGAGATATTTGAAAAATTAGGATTTAAGTTTTTAGATAAGTATGAATTATATAAACTAGAGCTTACTTAACAGGTTTCTATTGTAATAGAAATAAAATTTAAAAACTAAATGAATTTCGATTATAATCGAAATCTTATTTGAAATTTCTTGATATTTCTACTATAATCGAAATATAAGGAGGTTTATATGAAAAATATTTATAGAAAAAAATATATAGATGAAATAAGCAAATTTATCGATAAACCTGTAATTAAGATATTAGTAGGAATGCGAAGAGTTGGAAAATCTACATTGCTTGAAATAATAAAAGATGAAATATTAAAAGATGTCGGTCAAGAAAATAAATTTTTTATTAATTTTGAATCATATAAATTTTCTAAGATAAAAAACTATAATATGTTGATGGAGTATATTTCAGAAAATATTAGCAATAATGGTGAAAAAAATTATTTCTTTTTTGATGAAATTCAATTAGTTGAAAATTGGGAAAAAGCAATAAATTCTATTAGAGTTGACTATGATAGTGATATTTATATTACTGGATCTAATTCATCATTACTTTCTGGAGATTTAAGCAGTTTGTTAGCTGGAAGATATGTTGAATTTGAAATCAAGCCATTTGTTTTTAGTGAATTTAAGGAGTTATATTCAAATTTAGGATATGAAAAATATGAGTTATTTGACAAATTTATCCAATTTGGAGGAATGCCATTTTTAAAATATTTTGACTTACAAGAAGATCCGAGTTTTAAATATTTAAAAGATGTGTATAATACCGTAATAGTAAAGGATGTATTAGAGTATAACAAAGTTAGAGATGTAGACTTATTTAAGAGAATATTAAACTATGCTATTGATAATTTAGGTCAGACCTTTTCTGCTTTATCAATAAAAAAATATTTGAAAAATGAATTAAGAACAGTTTCCATAGATACGATATTAAATTATTTAGAATTTTGTGTACAAGCATTCATACTAAATAAAGTTCAAAGGTATGATTATGTTGGAAAGAAAATATTAAAAGTTGAAGAAAAATATTACTTAAATGATCATGGGTTTAGAGAGGCGATAGGGCTATCAAATTTTAAAAATATAGAAAGAGTTTTAGAAAATATTGTTTATAATGAATTGATTTTTAGAGGTTATGAAGTCAAAATAGGAAAAGTGAATAATTTTGAGATAGATTTTATAGCTAAAAGAAATAAAGAAATTAAATATTTTCAAGTCTCCTATTTGCTAGAATCTGAAAGTACTAGAGATAGAGAATTTGGGGTGTATAATTTAATTCAGGATAATTATCCGAAATATGTTTTATCAATGGATAATAAAGATTTTAGTCAAAATGGTATTATTCATAAAAATATAGTTGAATTTTTGCTGGATTATAGAAAAACTGATTATAAATAAGATAAAAGAGGTGAAATATGACAAAGATACTTTTAGTTGAAGATGATAGATCATTAAGTGTGGGGTTAGTTTATTCCTTAAATAAAGAAGGATATAATGTAATTCATACTGAAAATATTTTACAGACGAAAAAAATTTTAGAAGATGAAAAATTTGATTTAGTAATTTTGGATGTTACACTTCCAGATGGGGAAAGTTTTGAATTGATTCCAAATATTAGAAAAAATAAATCTACACCGATAATATTTTTAACTGCGAAAGATGAAGAAGAGGATATAATTAAAGGATTTGATAATGGTGGAGATGATTATATTACTAAGCCATTTAGTTTGAAAGTTTTACATGTAAGAATTAAAAGATTATTGGAAAGAACGGTTTCTGCAAGTGAGATGATAAGAATTTCTGGAGAAATAAAGATTGACGTACCATCTCTTAAAGTTTATAAGAATGATAAAATTATAGATTTAACTCACTCAGAATATAGATTATTAAATTATTTTATGGATAATTATAATGTAGCTTTGAGCAGAGAGAATATATTGGAGTTTTTATGGGATTCTGATGCAGAATTTCAAGCATATTCAACAATTTCAGTCTATGTTAATAGAATAAGAGAAAAAATAGAAAACAATCCAAGTGAGCCGAAATACTTAAAAACTAAAAGAGGAATAGGATATATTTGGTCTGTGGAGGTTAAGTAATGGTCTTACTAAAAGGGAAAAAATATCTTACTATGGTTATTATAAATATTTTAATCATATTTGGAGTAGCATTGCTTGTTACTCAATATTTAGACTACAGAACCGGAAATAAAAGACTAATTATAGAAAAAAATTTAATAGAGCAAATACATCGACATGAAGATAAAACTGGTGTGAATATTTATGAAAAATTAAAAAACGAAGAAAATGAAACTGTATTAAATGAAACTTTAACAAAATTAAATGATGAAAAATATGGATTTATAAATGTTAGAGGACAATTATTTTCATTGAGATTAGTATACATTTTATGTATTGTTACATTTGTATTTTTAATTTTACAACTTATAAATTTTATGTTTATAAAAAGAACTCAAAAAAAATATATAAAGAAAATTGATAAGTTTATTGATTCTTTGCAAAATAAAAAGTTTGATTATCAACTTAGAGAAGAAGATGATAGTGTTATTTCTAGTTTAAATAGTAGATTTAATAAATTAGGACTTTCTATAAAAAGTAATTATGATTCTTTAGAAAAAGAGAAAGAAAAATTAAAAGATACTTTAGTTGATATATCTCACCAAATAAAAACTCCATTAGCATCTTTAATGATGAATAATGAAATTATAATGGATTCTAATAATTTAGAAAAAAATCAAATAGAATTCTTAAATCTAAGTCAATCACAAATAATACGACTTTCATGGCTTGTTTCATCATTATTGAAAATTGCAAGGTTTGATGCAAATTCGATTCAGATTAAAGAAGAATATTTTAAAATTTCAAATTTATCTTTAGGGTTTGAAGAAGTTTTGTATGAACAATTAAATAAGAAAAACTTGAAATTGATTCATACTGGAGATTTAGATACAAAAGTTAAATTAGATTTAAATTGGACTAGAGAAGCCTTATTAAATATTGTAAAAAATGCAACAGAACATGCATTTGAAGGAACAAATATTAATATTAATTACTTGGTTAATGTATCAATGATAAGGATAGAAATAAGCAATATAGGGGAAAACATATCTAACGAAGATATAACAAATATTTTCAAGAGATTTTACAAATCAAGCAGAAACACAAATAAAGAATCTGTTGGAGTTGGGTTAAACTTATCAAAAAAAATAGTTGAAGCTCAATTAGGGACTATCTCGGTTCAAAATGATAATAATGGAGTAACATTTACAATGTTATTTTTAAAATAAAATACAAATAAGATAGGTACTATTGTAAATATTTTTTAATTATTTTACAATAGTGCCATTTTTGTATTTAATAACAAAATTGTTATATAAATGTAATAATAATGTAATAAATAAGTGATATATTATAAATATAAATTAGTATTTAATATTTTGGGGGATAAAATGAAAGTAATAAAGACTGTAGATTTAAATAAAACTTATGGAAAGGGAGACACATTTGTTCATCCTGTAAATAATATAAATTTAGAAGTAGAAGAGGGCGAATTTGTTGCTGTTGTAGGAGCTAGCGGCGGTGGTAAATCAACATTATTGCATCTTTTAGGAGGTTTGGATATCCCTACTAGTGGTACTGTATATTTGAACGGTAAAGATATATACGAAATGAAAAAAGATGAAAGATCAATTTTTAGAAGAAGAAATATTGGATTCGTATTCCAATTCTTTAATTTAATTCCTGTATTAACAGCTGAAGAAAATATCAAATTACCTACATCTTTAGATAATATTGATGTTGATGAAAATATGTTTGAAGAAATGATTAAACAGTTAGGATTAAAAGAAAGATTAAACCACTATCCATCACAATTATCTGGAGGTGAACAACAAAGAGTTTCAATTGGGAGAGCTTTGATAAATAAACCATCTATAATTCTAGCAGATGAACCCACAGGAAACTTAGATAAAAAAAATTCACAAGAAATTTTGAATTTATTGAAGCTTTTTGGAAAAAAATATGGAATTACGGTAGTTATGATAACCCATGATTTAAGCCTTGCAGCATCAGCGGATAGAATAATAAAAATTGAAGATGGAAAAATAATTGGAGATTAAAATGAAAATTATAAGTAAATTGAGTTGGAGATATATAAAGAAAAATAAATTAAGAACCATTTTAACTTTACTTGGAATAATAATTTCTATATCAATGATAACTTCGATAGGAAATATATCTTATTCACTAATTACTGAAAATAGAAATTCTTATGAAGGGATAAATGGACCATATGATTTTAAAATTTCAGAATCTAGTAATGATGAAGAGATTAAAGTTAATAATCTTAAAGATATAGAGGCAGTATATAAAATTTCTAGAAAGTACATATCTAGAATACATTCCAAAACACCAGATTTGGGAATAGATAACTATATAGAATTTGAACATAGAAATTCGGATCAGGAATTTTATAATAAATATTTTCCTAAAAATATGTTACTAGAAGGAAGATTACCTAAGTCAGAAAATGAAATTTTAGTTCCATATAATTTGAAATATATTGCACCAGGATTTGATAAGATAGGTAATACTGTAAAGTTGGGTGTTCAAGAAAGTCTAAAAAGAGATGAATTTTTTGATTATAATACTACATTCAATAAAAATTATATAAATAGAATGGAAAATAAACCTTTATTAAAAGGTGAAATAACTGAAAAAAATTATGACAAAATAGATAAATCGAAATTAGTTAACATTGAAGACATCAAAAAAATGACGGATATATTTAATGGAGACTATAAAGAATATAAAATTGTCGGATTTATAAAAGAAGAATTGATGCCTGGAAATAATTTATCTAATTTTGATACTGAAAGTATTGAAAGTGAAAAGCAAATATCCATATTTCATGGATATATACTAGGATTAGATAATAATATAAATGATAGATTTGATTTATATGGATATTTTGCAAATTATGATAATTTAAATAAAAATGTTGAAAAATTAAAGGATATAACACAATATAAAGAAGATGGACAATTTCTTGATAATCGATTAAATATAAGATATGAATATATAAAAATAAAGGATATAACACAATCTAAAGTTTTAGGTAGTTTGTTTAATGTATCCATAACATTAATAGTTATGGTATCAGTGGCAATTATTCTATTTATATATAATATTTTTACTACAAATTATGTGGAAAGATTACGAGATTTAGGATTATTAAAAGTAGTTGGATTCACAAATTTACAGCTCCTAAAAATGGTTATGCTAGACTCTTTATTCTATTTTATTGTTTCGATTCCTATAGGATATTTTGTTGGAAATGTAAGTATGAAAATTGTTTTTGAAATAGTTAATAGAATAATGAGAACAACTTCTGTAATATCTTCAGGTAATATTAATGTTCATTTTAGCAAAGAAGTACTAATAATATCTGTATTTGTTGGTTTTTTAGTAATATTTATTTCAAATATACTTTCAGCATTATTTGTATTTAAGAAGTCACCGATAGAGGCCTTAAATCAAGTTACAAAACAAAAGAAAAAAGTTTATAAACCAAGAAATAGAAGAATAATAAAAAAAATATTTGGTTATGATGGTTTTTTAGCGTCAAGAAATATTGATAGAAATAGAAAAAGATTTATTATGACTACTATATCAATTTCGATAAGTATTGTACTTTTTGTTGTAATTTCAAGTATTATGAGCTTGTTTGATAATGAAATTGTAAAATCCTTAGAAAATGGTCAAAAAAGTAATATTGTACTTAAAACGCATAAAGATTATGCGAATAATTTAATAAAAGATATAAATAAAATTAACGGAATAACCGTAACAGAAGAAAAAGAAATAATTGAATTAAGAGCAAATATAATAGGTGATAATGTAGAAAATAAAGATAACTTAAATTATATAACATTTGAAGTTTTAGAAGACAATATTTTTGAAAATATATTTGGTAAGGATGAAAAAAGAGTTGTTACAAATTTAAGTAATTTACCATTAACTGATAAACTTTCTAATATTACTATTATTCCTATGAAAGATGTTTATAATGAAGAAAAAGTAAAAATAAAAGATGAATTAATAGAAAAAGATGCGGTTAATCTTAATGTAAAATATATAAAAAATTCAAATGATTCTGGTTTAGTTAAATTTTATATTAGAAAATCTAGCAAAGAAGAAATTTTAAAATTAGAAAAATATAATTTTCGTAAAGATGTTGAGGTTGGAATTTATAGAACTAAATTAGATGATAAGACTAGTTATGAATTTTCTGCTGTAATTACAAAATATCCAAAGACTTTTACTGTTTCATCTGTTTTTCCTATTATTAAAATAGCGAGACTATTTGTTTATGGATTTATAGGATTAATTTGTAGTATTGGAGCATTAAATATAATAAATTCTTCATATTCAAATACATTAACAAGAAGACGTGAATTTGCATTAATTAAAGCAGTTGGGATAAAAGAAAAAAGACTTAAAAAGATAGTTTTATTAGAAAATTTACTTTCTGTAATAATTGCCTCAATATTATCTTTGGTACTTTCTTTACTAGTTTTTTATATAATGTATAGACAATTATTAGGTGGATTACCTATTTTATATTCTAAAGAAGTATTAAAATCATTCTCAATTTCGCTGGGAACATGGGGGCTAGGAATATTAATTGCTATTATATTAATTTACATTTCGGTTATAATACCTTATAATAGGATAAGTAAAGATAACATTACCGAAATTTTAAAGTAAATTAACTATAGATAAGAGGACTAATATGAATGATTTAGAAGAAAGAAAAATTTTAGATCCAGAAAAAAATGATGAAGATAAAAATAAAAGAAAATTTGAATTTTCAAAATTAATATTATCTTTTTTCCTTATAATATCAATTGCTTTTGTCGGATTTATATTTAGATATAATGTATTTGATACTAGAATGAAGGTGATAGTAATATCATCAATTTTGGTATTAAATGTTTTAGGGTTTATAGTCATCCTAAAAAATAAAAAATATAAAAAGATAATAAGATTTATAGTTTCAATAATTATGATATTATTAATAGCTGCAATGTCTATCTTTGCTATATATTATTTAAAACTTGATAGCTCTATAAGAAAAATGAATCAAAATTCTAAAAATAATAAAAATAATACAGAATTCGAGACAAAGGATGTCCATACAGCAGAATCCTTTAATGTTTACATTTCAGGAATTGATGTTGGGGGAGATTTAAGTGAAAACTCAAGATCTGATGTAAATATCATTGCTAGTGTAAATCCAAATGATGGAAAAATTCTTTTAACGTCCGTTCCAAGAGATACATATCTTCCAATTGCAGATGGTGGAAATGATGAATATGATAAATTGACGCATGCCGGAAATTATGGCGTAATGAGTTCATTGCATACATTGGAAAGATTTTTAGAAATCAAAATTCCATATTTTGTAAGAGTTAACTTTGATTCTGTTATTAGAATAGTTGATGAATTGGGCGGAGTAGATGTCTATGTTGATGAACCATTTACAGCTAGTGTAAATAAAAAATTTTATCCTAAAGGAAATGTGCATTTAACTGGTCAAGATGCAATAGCATTTGTTAGAGAAAGATATTCTTTAGAAGAGGGAGATATTGGTAGAGGAAAAAATCAAGAAAAACTTTTAGCTGCCATAATTAAAAAAGTTACACAACCTTCAGTTTTAAAAAATATAGATGGTCTTTTAGAGATAATGGAAAAAAATGTAGTTACAAATCTTTCTGCAAAATCTTTGGTTGATTTAGCTGCAAATCAATTAGTGTCAAGAACTAATTATGATGTCAAGTCTCAGACTTTAATGGGAGAATATACATTAGATTTGCCTTCTTATGCAATGCCGGGATATAGATTATCTATGATGGTTCCAAATAAAGAAAGTTTAGTTAAGGTAACAGAAGAAATAAATAAAGTTGTTAAAAACACATATGTAAAAACTAATACTTATATAAACTTTGAAAAAGAGACAAGCTCTGAAACTGAAAATAATAATTAATATATAAATAGGACTTTTATAAATTTACTTAATTGTATATTTGTAAATGTCCTATTTTTTATAAAAATCTTCACATTTTAAACAAATTTTACATATTTTAAATATAAATTTTATGTATTATGTAAATAAATAATAAATGGGAGGTTAATATGAAAGATAATTATAATGATGAATTTAACGATTGGTTAAATAAAAATGATAATAATGAAGAAAATATTACTCTTGATACTTCAGAAGCAAATAATTTCTCAGATTATAAAAAAGAAGGAGAAAGTTCTAAAAGTAATTTTGAATTTTCAAATACTACAGGCAATAGAAAATATAAAGAAAATGTATTTTTTAGATCCCAAAGTAATAGAGGGAATTTTGAATATGCTGACAAAGCATATGTTAATGAACAAATTAGAAAAAGTAAACCTAGATTTGGTTTTGTAAAAGCTATAGCTCTAGTTTTAGTTGGATCAGTTATTGGATCTTTTGTCGGTCCATATACAATGGGATATTTTAATAAAACTGAAAAAACACCTACTAAAGATATTCAAACGGTTAATATTTCAAAAAAATCAGAAATTAGCGTGGAAAATGCAGTAGCAAAAAAGGCGATACCTTCAGTTGTTGGTATAAATACAAAATTTGAAGGAAAAAGAAGTCTATTTGGAAAAACATTGAAAGGTGAAGGAATAGGATCTGGTGTAATTGTTAGTGAAAATGGATACATTTTAACTAATGCTCATGTGGTTCAAAATAATCCTACAGAAATTAATGTAATTTTTTCAAATGATGATCATGCTAATGCAAGAGTGGTTTGGAAAGATGAGACATTGGATTTAAGTATAATTAAAGTAGATAAAAAAGGCTTGCAAGCTGTAGAATTTGGTAATTCTGATGAAATAAGTATTGGTGATAAAGCAATTGCTATTGGAAATCCAGTAGGATTAAATTTGCAATCAACACTAACTTCAGGATACATTTCAGGATTAAATAGATCAATCACAATGGAAAATGGTCTAATAATGAACGGTTTAATTCAAACAGATGCTTCAATAAATTCTGGTAATAGTGGTGGTGCCTTATTAAATGATAAGGGGCAATTAATAGGGATTAATACTGCTAAAGCTGGACAAACAGATGGAATAGGTTTTGCAATACCAATAAATACAGCAAAATCTATAGTGGATAGTGTAATAAAAGATGGAAACTTTAGTCCAATCGTATTGGGAATTAGAGGGATTGATTTGATTAATTATATTCAATATACATCTAATTATGACCTAGGAGTGGATAAAGGAGTTTATATTACTGAAGTAATTCCAGACACCTCAGCCGACGAAGGTGGTATTAAAGTAGATGATGTAATTCTATCCATAAATGATAAAAAGGTAGAATCTATGAATTCATTAAAACAAGCTTTATTGCAATATAAAGTTGGAGATAAAGTTAAAATTAAGGTATTAAGAGATTCTCGTAAAATTGATTTAAATATAATTTTTAAGGGGAATAAACCAAACGCTTAAAAATTTTCTAGAGATAGTTTATAAATATTAGTCGAATAAAGTTATCAACAATTTAGACACAACTTCTCCTCAAAATATATTTTCTAGATTTAAGTTATCAACCTGATTTTAATAAAATAAGTGGATAATGTGGATAACTTTATATAATATTTATATAAAAAAATAAATATTGGTTGCTGAAGTTAAATTCAGTGAAAAATAATCACTATTGTGGATAACTTTAGTGATTATTTTTTTTTATTTTGTTATTTTTTTATTATAAAGGGTATATAGATAATAACAAAAAAGTAGGAGGTAACATATGAAAGTTCAATATGTTGGGAAAAATATAACTGTTCGAGATAACTTCAAGGAAGAAGTTGATAAAAAATTAAGAAGAATAGATAAATTCTTCGATAGTGATATTGAGGCAAAAGCTTCATTTTCAAATCATGGTAATTTCAAAACAGCAGAAATTACAATATGGTTGAAAAAAGGAACTATTTTAAGAGCAGAAGAAACTTCAGATGATATGTTGTCTTCAGTTGATAGAATTATCGAGTCATTAGAAAGACAAATAAGAAAATATAAAACTAAATTACAAACAAGAAATTCTGGAGAATCAATTAGATATGACGAAATACCTTCCGATGAATCAACGGTTGCGGAAGATGAATTTCCAAAAGTTGTGAAAACAAAAAAAATAGGATTAAAACCAATGTTTATAGAAGATGCAATAATGCAAATGGATCTTTTAGGACATGATTTCTTCGTATATCAAGATGCAGAAACTGAAAAGGTATCTGTTGTATATAAAAGAAATGATGGCAACTATGGATTGATAGAACAAAATTGATATATTTTTTATTGTTGATGGAAGATTAAATCTTTCATCAACTTTTTTTGTGTATTTAACCTTATTATGATATAATAATACGGATTGTAGAAAAAATATGAAAGGAAAATACTAATGAGTTTTTTGAGAAAAATTTTCAAATCTTTTAGTGAAAAAGAAATAAGTAAATTACAGCCAAAAGTTGATCAAATTTTAGCGCTAGAAGAAGAATATTCAAAATTAACAGATGAACAATTAAAAAATAAAACAGAAGAATTTAAAAATAGATTACAAAATGGGGAAACTCTGGATGATATTTTAGTTGAAGCATTTGCAACTGTTAGAGAAGCATCTTGGAGAGTCTTAGGTATGAAGCATTATCCAGTTCAATTAATTGGAGGGATGATATTACACCAAGGAAGTATCTCTGAAATGAAGACAGGGGAAGGTAAAACTTTAGTAGCTACATTACCAGCATATCTAAATGCATTAGAAGGTAAAGGGGTACATGTTGTTACTGTTAATGATTACCTAGCAGAACGTGATAAAGATTGGATGGGTAAGGTATATAGATTCCTAGGTTTATCAGTTGGATGTATACTTTATGGATTAACACAAAGAGAAAGACAAGAAGCATATAATGCTGATATTACTTATGCTACAAATAATCAACTAGGTTTTGACTATTTAAGAGATAATATGGAAATCTATAAAGAAGATACAGTTCAAAGGGGATTGCACTATGCAATAGTCGATGAGGTTGATTCAATCTTAATCGATGAAGCTAGAACTCCACTTATTATCTCTGGACAAGGTGAAGAATCTACAGATATGTATTTAAAAGCTGATACATTTGTTAAGACTCTAGAAGGAAGAATTTTAGATCCTGAAGAAACAGAAAAAAATAAATTAGATATGCTTTTAGAAGATGTCGAATTAGAAACTGTAGACTTTGTAGTAGATGAAAAGAGAAAATCTGCAACACTTACTGAACAAGGTACAGATAAAGCTGAAAAATTCTTTGGAATTGAAAACTTGTCAGATGCTGAAAATATGGAATTAGCTCATCACATTAATCAAGCGTTAAAAGCTAGAAATACAATGCATAATGATATTGACTACGTTGTAAAAGACGATGAAATTTTAATAGTTGATGAATTTACAGGACGTATTATGCAAGGTAGAAGATACTCTGATGGATTACATCAAGCTTTAGAAGCTAAAGAAGGAGTAAATATTAAGAGTGAACAAAAAACACTTGCAACAATTACATTCCAAAACTTCTTTAGAATGTATGATAAATTAGCTGGTATGACTGGGACTGCTATGACTGAAAAAGATGAATTTGCACAAATTTATAATTCAGATGTTATAGAAGCACCTACAAATAAACCTGTTATAAGAATAGATGAAAATGATAGAGTTTATGTAAATGAAAAAGCAAAATTCAATGCTGTTGTAGAAGAAATAAAAAAAGCTCATGCAACAGGCCAACCTATCTTAGTAGGTACAGTGTCTATTGAAAAATCAGAATATTTATCAAGTTTATTAAAGAAACAAAGAATACCTCATGAAGTGCTTAATGCTAAACAACATGCTAGAGAAGCTGAAATTGTTGCTCAAGCTGGTGAATTTGGGAAAATTACAATTGCAACTAACATGGCAGGTAGAGGTACCGATATTGTGTTAGGGGGTAATCCAGAGTATATGGCAAAAGCTGAAATGAGAAAAAGGGGTATAGAAGAATATCTAATAGATGAGGCAGATGGTTTTGCTGAAACATCAGATGAAGAAATAATTGAAGCTAGAAAAACATTTGCTGAATTGAAAAAACAATTTAAAGAAAAAACAGATGAAAATGCTAAAAAAGTACTTGAAGCAGGTGGGCTATTGATAATTGGTACAGAAAGACACGAATCTAGACGTATTGATAACCAATTGAGAGGGCGTGCTGGACGTCAAGGTGATCCAGGTAGATCGAGATTCTTTGTATCATTAGAAGATGATTTGATGAGACTATTTGGCGGGCAAGCGTTGAAGAGATTCACATCTTTCCCAGAAGATGAACCAATTGAAGCCGGTATATTATCAAAAGCAATTCAAAGAGCTCAGGCAAGAGTTGAAGCAAACAACTTTGCAACAAGAAAAAGAGTTCTAGAATATGATAATGTTATGAATAAACAAAGAGAAGTAATTTATGGGGAAAGAAATGCAGTTTTAAATGGAGATAATATTAAAGAAAGTATCATGTCCATGTTAGAAACAGTAATAAATGATGCTGTTGATTTATTCTGCAATTCTTCAACAAAGAAATCAGAATGGGAAATAGTTGGATTAAAAAACTATTTAGCTGATATTTGTGTACCGGCTAATAAATGGAGTTCAATAGAATTAACTTCTGTAGAAAAGTTAAAAGTTGATTTATTAAATATTGCGAAGTTAGTATATGAGATAAAAGAAGAAAACATTGGTTCTGAACAAATGAGAGAAATTGAAAGAATAATTCTTCTTAAAGTTGTTGACCAAAAATGGATGGACCATATAGATGCTATGGATCAATTAAAACAAAACATTGGTGCTAGAGCTATTGGTAATGAAGATCCAGTTAGGGCATATGCTAATGAAGGTTATGAAATGTTTAATGAATTAAATCATTCAATTAGAGAAGATACCATAAGATTCCTATTTAGGGTTGAAGCTGAATCAAAACTTGAAAGAGAAAAAGTTGCTAGAGCAGAAAAAGAATCTTTAGAAGGTGCTCCAGATGAAACACCAAGACAAAGAACAGTTTCAAGAAAAGTTGGTAGAAATGACTTGTGTCCATGTGGGTCAGGTAAGAAATATAAAAACTGTCATGGAAAAAATGAATAGTATGAAAATATGATAGATATTAAAGATGTGAATAAATTTTATTCATGTCTTTTTTATATTTAAAATATTAAAAAAAATTAAAATTTTATAATGCAGTATAAAAAAATATATATGAATTTAATAAAATTGTTAAAAAGTATATTGAATAGTTTTTTCAATTATGACACCGTTTTTTTAATATTAAAAATGAAAACAATTTCATTATTTGTAAAAATTTCATAAGAATTTTGGTATTACGTTCTTTAAAATATGGAATATAATGATATCGATAACATAAAATAAAAATAGGAGGAATAATGGATAAAATGAAAAACTTTTTAAAAGAAAAGAAAACTCTTGGAAATAAAAAGTTAAAATATGGCATGAGAAAATTATCAATAGGACTTGTATCATGTGTACTAGGTGCGTTGGTATTTTTACCAGGAACAAGTGTACTAGCAGAAGGCGAAACACCGTCACCAACAGCGGTAGTAGAACAAGCTCAAGATGAAGCAACTGAAGATGAAGAGCAAGAAGGAGATCTAACAGAAGAAGAATTATATAAATTAGAAATAGCTGAAAAAGAAGAATTGAATAAAGATCTAAAAGACAAATCTGTTGAAAATGTAGTTGAACAAAAAGATCCTGAAGAATTAAAAAATGCTGTTACAGAAGAAAAAGTTGATGATTCAAAAACGGAAGAAAAGATAGAAAATCTAAATGAAGTTAAAAAAGAAGAAACAAAAAGTAAAACTTTAATGGATAAACTTGTTGGAGAAAAATCGGAAGAAGAAAAAGCTAAAGAAAATAAGACAGAAGAAGAAATTGTTGAAGAAATTGGGGATAAAGTTAGTAAAAGACAATCTTTAGATCCAAAACCAGTTGTTTTTTCGTATGAAGATATTGAAAAGAGCTGGAAACCAGATGAAAGACCTAATGATGATATAAATAAAGCAAGTGTTAGGGATGTAGCTAAAACAGAAAAAGGAAAAGCTGTAAATGAGTATGCAAGTGAAGAAGCTATGATACTTCCGTTAACATCATTCATTGGAAATAAGAAGACAGATGCATCTGCAGCTGGAAGTAAAGATTTTAATGTAAATAATTTTGATAAATACCAATATGTAAGTGATATAGTATTTTGGGAAGGACCAGTTCCTACACCCGATGTAATAGATGCTGCACACAGAAATGGTTCAAGAATTCATGGTAATTTATATTTTGATAATTTTGATGGAAATCCTCAAGCAATGAAAAACTTTTTAGAATTTATAAAAAAAGATCAGAAAACAGGAAGATATCCAAATGCTTATAAATTAGCAGAAATAGCAGTTCACTATGGTTTTGATGGATATTTTATGAATCAGGAAGTTGCTGGTTGGCAACTGAATGGTAAAATTAGTGAAATGAGAGAATTTTTCCTTCAAATGAAACAAAGAGCAAAAGAATTAGGGCGTGATTTAAAGATTTCATGGTATGATTCTTGGGGAGATCAAGAAGGAGGTCATAATTTTAAAAATAGAATTGGTTCTGATAATGATGACCTATTAAAGCCTGATAAAGAAGGAAAGTATGCAGTAGATTACTTTTTCATTAATTTTAATTGGGCAGGAAATACATCAGGTACTGTTGCGCACATGAAATCTATTGGTAGAAGTGAATTTGATGCTGCTGCTGGATATGAAATGCAAAAAGATGTTAGATTAAGTAATAAATCTTCTAGACAAGATATGTTGGGGAAAGATAAAAAACTTAGAATATCTATAGGTTTATATCATAGTGATAATGTAAATGGTTTAGCTAAAACAGAAGATGATATACATAAAGTGATAAATGACTTTTGGACAGGTTCAGCAGGAGATCCTACTAAAATAGATGATAATGCAATATATAATGGTATGGCGAGATATGTAGTAGATAGAACAACTATTTTATCTCCAGAATTATACACTAGATTTAGTAGGGGGAATGGTCATAAATGGTTTACTAATGGGGTAGAGACATCATCTGATAATTGGAATAATAGATCTATTCAAGATGTTTTACCTACATGGACATGGTGGAATAAATCAGAATTAGCAGAAAAAGATGAATTAAAAGCTGATTATGATTACACAGATGCATATAATGGTGGTTCATCAATTAAATTAGAAGGTAAATTAATAAAAGGTAGTAAACAAGATTTAAGATTATTCAGTACAAAATTTGATCCTACAAAAGATACAGAAGTTACTTTTGTATATAAAGGTGGAAAAGGTTCTGATATTGAATTGGGTATCTCTACAAATGAAGATCATTTAAAATCAGAATTTAAATACTTAAAACCAACTGTTGTTGAATCAAATGGATGGAATATTGCTAAAGTATCGTTAGCGGATTTAGTTGGACAAAAAATATATGCTTTAAGTATTAAAGTTGATGGAAAAGAAGAAGTAGAAAATTATAAATTGAATATAGGTGAGTTTTCTATAACAGATAAAAAAGAAAAAAATATTGAATCACCTAAGAATATAAAAGAAGTTGAGAGAGTAATTAATTCTGGAATAAATGCTGAATTAATTCTTAAATTTGATAAGGTTAAGGATGCTAAATACTACGATATTTATAGACGTACAAAAGATGGTGAAAAATGGTTGAGTTCATCATCATCTTCAATTATATATATACCAGAATTAGAGAGAGAATTAGATTCCGATTCTACAATTCAACATTTGTCAGTTTATGCAATTGGTAAAGATGGACAAAAATCAGATGCGGGAGATTTTGTATTTAATTGGGGAATTCTTACAAATGATACAGAACCAGAACATGAAAAGGCTAAAGATATAAATAGAGAAGCTAAAATAACAGATGCTGATGGTCCAAATGATCAAGATAAGTGGAAATTAATAAATGGGACAATGGTTGGATTAGAGGATAAATGGGAAGATAATACATATAATTCACAAGCAAGTTTAGCTTTTGAATCTCCTAAAACTGTTGTTAGATGGGCTGTAAATCATGCAGGATTTTTAGAATCTCAAAATGATGGTAAGATGAATTCCAGTGATTTCGCTTTAGAGTATAAAGATTTAAAAACTGGAGATTGGAAAGAAGCAAAAAGAATAAAAAATAATATTTATCATAGAACGGATGAAATTCTTCAAAAACCAATAACAGCAAAAGAATGGAGATTGAAAGTATACAATGGAGATAATGGTTCTCCTTGGAAAGCAACAAGAATTTATGGTTGGGAAATGTATGAAGCATTAGATGAATATTCAGAAAATGTTCCTATGTCAAGAGCAGAAGCAGTTCATGTTAAAGATGATCGATTTGTTGTTAAATTTAATGTTCCAACAAGACCATTTGCTAAAAAATTCTTTGCTCCAGAACCTAATAAGACAGTTTATTTATATAAAGATAGAGAACTAAAAAATAAATTAGCAGAAGGTATACTTGGAGAAGATGGTAAGTTGGTATTTGATAATATAAGATTGCAAGATTCAAAAGGAATTATATATTATGTATCAAAAGTTGGAGATAAAAAACTAAGTAATAGATTGGCGATTCAATATTATAACCCAGAAAAACTAAGACAAGAAAAATGGGATACAATTAAAAATGCTATGTCTGGTTTATCACAAGGATTAGATGATTCTAAAAATAAAAAAGATGATTTTGAAAGGGAAAGACAATTAGCTATAATCGCTGATAAAAAAGATAGAGAAAAACTGGAAAAAGAAGAACAAGCTAGAAGTGATGCTTTTGAAAGACAAGCAGAAGAAGCTAAAAAAGTGGAAGAGTCCAAAAAAGATAAAGAAAGTTCTTCGAAAGAAATTACAGTGCCAGGAACAGATAAAGATGTGATAGTAACTCCAGCACCATCAAGAACAGTTCCAACTGTAACACCAATTCCAGGCACATCAGGTTCAGGACTTGTTGAAAAAGAATTACCAGAATTCCAATATGGCGAAAATCAAGTATTTGTAAAAGGATCTGGAAAACAATTAGAAGTTAAAGTTGAATCACCATTAGCATCATTTAAGGAAGCTAGAGTAGATAGTGTAGTTGTGGATCCTTCAAATTATAAATTGAAATCAGGAAGTACAATATTTACATTAAAGAATGCGTATTTGGAAACATTAGCATTAGGTAAACATAAATTAGATTTAGTATTTGCTGAAAGTGATGAATACAAAGCATCAGTTTTAACAACTAAATTCACAGTAGTTGAAGCTGTTAAAGGAAAATCAGATGCTGAAGTAACAAAACCTCAACAAGATGTAAAAGAAAATGTATCTGGTCAACCTGTTCAAAATGCTAATAAAACATCTCATAATCCAGAAACTGCAGATGCAGGAATTGCTTCATATTTAGCAATGGCTGGATTATCAGCAGCAGCACTTGCTGTAACGAAAAGAAGAAAAAATAAATAAATGAATTTAATTTCATAAGTTTCTCCGAAAAGAAAGCTGTTAAAATGGCGTGAAAGTTGTTTTAGCAGCTTTTTGTTTATGTAATTTTTTTATAATGTTAAAGTAAGAAAAACTACTGTATTTTGCTGATGGGAAAGTATGGAAGAAAAAATAAAAAAACAAGAAAAAAGAGCCTATTTTTACGTTTTTAAAAATTTTACGGATTAAAGTTCATTCCTATTACTCATTTCTTCCTTATGTATTCTTCTTTGCCTTCTTTTACTTTTATTTACTATTTTATTTAAATTTCCGCTTGCTAACTGCTTAGCTAATAGCGGAGTTACAATACTTGTAAAAATGACCGCAAAAGTTAATTGAGAAGCGGCATCTGCTACAAAGTTTGAATCTGACATATTTTGTACTGCAATCATCGCAGGAATTCCTATAGAAAGTCCCGGAATCGAAGACATTGCAATTGAAGAAAGTCCGTTTGAATTGACAAATTTCTTTTCTATCGACATTAAACTTGGCAACATTATTGCATAGTATAGAACTACGATTAATAGTCCTCCTCCTGCTGATTGGAATGCCTGTTTAAGATTTATTGAAGCTCCTAGCTGCCAACCTAAATAAGGCATTGTTATGGTAAATAGTGGAGCGAAAGTCTCTTTAACGCTTTTATCAAAATTTCCCAATAACATACCCAATATTATAGGAATGAGAGTTGAAATAATCGGCATTAAATTTACAGCTCCCGAACTTGCGCTGATACTGTAAATAAACATAGGTAATACCGGAACTGCCATAAGACCGATTAAACCGAATGCCGCAACATCTTCTTCCTCTCCGACATCCTGCATTATTGAAAGATATATTGCCGGATTACATGCACATATTGCAGTAATAAAGGCTACCGCACTTATTCCGACGATTCCATCATGTCCGAATATTTTTATAAATATAAATCCTAATACAATACAAATAATTGCTTTTGCAAGTAAAAGAATTCCCTGTTTTTTAAAAACTTTTAAAAGAGTTTTGAAATCAAGAATTAGACCCGATGCAAAACACGCCATTCCAACGATAAAATTTAAAGACTCACCTGTAAAAACAGCCTGTGTTACTCCCCCGATATTGAAAAGTCCCGGTGCAAAAGTTGTAAATAACGCACTTATAAACATAGGAATTAAAACCGTTCCGGCAGGAACTTTTTTCATAATGTTAATCATTTTTAACCTCCTTCTACAATATTATATCATCTTTTGGGAAAAGGTATATTATTTTTGTATTATTGTAGAAAACGCAAGATTTATCATTAAATATTTATTGTAAATATCAAGATTAGTGATATATTTATAATAAAAATGTATTTTATACAAACAAATATTCATTTGCTGAAAAATTCATTTCAATATTTGATTATTTTAGATGTCTTTGTGGAAATAATTTTTTTGAGAAAGGGAGTTTCCAATCTGTTAGGTAATAAAAGAAATTTAAGAATTATGAGAAACCGAAGAAAATAAGCTATCCAAAAAGTAAATATAAACCATTAAAAGGAACTTACCCAGGTGAATATGTAGAAATAGATGTAAAATATGTACCACTTGAATGTATTGGATTTAAGAGTAATTATGAAAGGTATTATCAAATAACAGCAATAGACTTATACAGTAGAAAAAGAAAACTTAAATTAGTGAATGAAAATAGTACTCATGAAACATCAAAAATGCAAAAACACTGGCAAAAGAATTTGGTTTCAAAATAAAAACTGTACAGACAGATAATGGCAAGGAATTTTGTAATGATAGAGAACAAAAGAAATCAGCATTTGAAAAAGTATTGGAATATCTAGAAATAGAATATATAAAAACAAGACCATATTCACCTTGGTAAAATGGTGTATTAGAAAGAAGTCATAAGATAGATAATGATCTATTTTACAGTAAAAAAAGATTTAAGAGCGAAGAAGAAATGTATAAGGCATTTCAAAGATATAGCTTAAGAACAAATAATATAGCAAGAAGAGTATTGTCATTTAAGACACCAAACGAAATGGTTGAAAGTTATTTCAAAAAGGCAGCATAATGATACAAACAATGCCTATCCCTGTCAAGGTACGCTTTGCTTTTCTCCTTGAGAGAAATATACATTGTTTGTTAATTATAATTATGCTTTTTGAAAATATTATTAGATTGCTTTCTTGTCACATATGTTTGACAATCCTAGACAATTAATTAGTCAAGCCAAAAAAACTTTTTAAAAGCAATGAATTATATGATAGAATATAATTGTAAAAAAATATATATGGAGGGATTAATTAAATGAAGAAAAGATTGTTAGCTTTTTCTATTACTCTTTCTATTTTGTTAGGTTTTTCGCAACCTGTATTTGCTCATAATGAGAAGTCAAATAATGAGCAAATACAAATAAGCAAAATAGAAAATGGTAAAATTATAGAGAATACTGATAATAATATTGAAAAATTAGAGAAGGATTTTCCTAAGATTTCAAATTATCTAAAATCTCAGAAAATTGAATCAAACCAAGATGGCAAAGTTACAATGCTGGTAGAGTTTGAAGAAGGTAAGAAGGAAGAAGGATTAGAAGAATTAAAGAAAATTCCTAATCTTAAGGTAAAATATGTATATGATTTGTTGATAAATGGCGCTTCTATAGAAGTTCCGATTGATCAAGCGAAAAAAATATTTAAGATTGATGAAATAAAAGATGCTGTTGAGTCGCAACAAGTAGAGCCAGCAATGCATGATGCAAAACAAATAATAAGAGTTGTACAAGCTAGAAAAAATTCTGACATTAATGGAAAGTATAATGCAGATGGTAGGGGAATGGTAATAGCTTCTATAGACTCTGGAGCAGATTTAACTCATAAAGATTTACAAATGAGTGATGAAATATTTAATAAATACGCAAAAATAAAAGTAAAAAATCCCAAAGGACCTTTTACAAATAAAGTACCACATGGATTTAATTATGCAGATGGAAACTTTGAACTAAAAGATAATTTTTTTGCTCCTCATGGACAACATATAGCAGGGATACTTGCGGGAAGTGCTAGTGTGGAAGAGGATGAAAAAGGACTAGGAGTAAGAGGTGTTGCGCCAAATGCTCAATTATTGGTATATAGAATATTTTCTGATGGTAGTGAAAAAGATGGTTACACTCCAACATCTGGAGATGATGCTGTTTATCATGCTATGGAAGATGCTATAAAGCATGGAGCAGATGTTATAAGTTTGAGTATAGGTAACCCTGGTGTAGGTAGAAGGGGAGACTTATATGACACTGCAATTAGAAAAGCACAAGAATATGGTGTTGCTGTAGTAGTTTCTATGGGTAACTATGGAGCCTCATCATCAGAAAGCACATATGATAATTATACTAATAATGCATTTGGAAATATTGATACATCCATGACTGTTAGTGGGGCAGCAAATCCTCATGCTATAGGTGTAGCTGCATCAAGAAATACAGGTGTTTTATATCCAACTGTTGCTTTTGATGGTAAAGACTATCCTGTAGCTGATATTGGTAGAAATTTTGAATTTAAAGAAGCTTTTAAGTTGTTAGAACCTAAAGAATACGAAGTTTTATATCTTGGTAAAGGTAGCGCTAAAGATTTCATGATGTTTGAAGATAAAATAGAAGGTAAGATTGTTGCTGTTGCAAGAGATATGGATGATAAAAATTTAGTTTGGCAAAAACTGGATAGGGCTAAGTTATCAGGTGCAAAAGGGTTCATTTTAGTAAATGATATTATTAACAAAAATAGAGATACCTATATGGAAGAAGTTCCTACAGGTTTTGAAAATTTAAGTCAAAAGCATAAGGATATGTTTTCTGCTGAAGATGAATTAATACCAGCTATAGGTATTAGTGGTAATACTGGGAAAAAATTATTTGGCTTGAGTGATAAAAATGAGGAAAGACTAAAACCTATTGATAAGGTATTTAAAATTAAAATTCAAACTAAAGATTATAAGACCAAAGCTGTATATGGTGAAGAAACAACAATAGCAGGATTTTCTGCTTGGGGACCTAACAATCAGTTAGAATTAAAACCTGATATAACAGCGCCTGGTCAAGAAATTTTATCTATAGGAAATAATGATACCTATGTACAAATGTCTGGTACTTCAATGTCACAGCCTGTTATAGCAGGTGTTACAACTTTATTATATTCAAAAATTAAAGAAGACATGCAGTCTTTATTAATTACACCTAAGTTTCCTTCAAATATGGATAATAGAGCTGTACCTAAAGTTCCCGAAGAAGTAGATAAGTTTACAAGACCGGAGCTAGCTAAATTCTTAATGATGTCTACAGCAAATCCTATGAGAGATAGGACAGTTGAAGTAGATGGTGAATTTTTAGAAAACTCACCAAGACATCAAGGAGCTGGTCAAGTAAATATAGAGAATGCATTTTTAACAAATGTGATTTTATCACATAAGGGTAGACCTTCAGTATCTCTGAAAGAAATTGGTGAGACAACAACATTTACTGTAAATTTACACAATTTTTCAGATAAAGACCAAGAATTCAATATTGAAACTGGAAAAGTTATTACAGATAATATAGTTAAAGTTGAAAAAGAAAAATCGGGTGGGGGATATGATACTGTAAATGAAATCCATCCTAAAGTAATTGAGGGATCAAGTATTAAACCTTCAGTAGATATTATAAAAGTTCCTGCAAATTCAAAGGTGAGTGTAGAATTTACACTTAATGTAAATGGAAAAGATATATTTGCAGAAGGATATATTTATTTTAAATCAAAAAATTCCGACGAACCAAATCTGTCTATTCCTTATATGGGATTTTTAGGAAATTGGGGAAAGGAAAGAATTGTTGATCTGCCTGAATGGGAAGAAGGTTCTAAAACAAAACTTACAACACTATTAGAAGGTTCTCAATCACATGATGGGGCTGAAGGATCTCAGAAAAAAATTGGCGTTGATGGAATGATACCAAATAATGATAAAGTAAATCCTGAAATGCTTGCTACTAATGGTTTTGAAGTAGTACCTAGAATAATTACTCTTAGAGATGCAAATGACTACAAAGTGTCAATTGTAGACAAAGATAAGAATGTACTTCAAGTTTTACAACATTCACATTTCTATAAAAAATATATCCATGCCCATTTCTTGGAAAGACCATGGTATCCACCTATGGTATTAAAGCCTAATTATGAAATGGGATGGAGAGGAGCTATTCTAAATAAAGATTGGAAACTTGGTACAGTAGATTTTGATAAGAACCTGCCTGATGGGCAATATTATTTCAAACTTGAGTTTAGATCTACTGATAAACACGAGTATCAAGTAGATTATTTGCCTATTAAGATTGATAGGACACCTCCTGAATTTACAGATGAATCAATTAAATATGACAGAAAAAATAAAACTTTGACAATAAAAGTTAAGGATAATTTTGGAATCATATTTTTAGGAGCGAGTTTAGATGGTAAGAGTTTAGATGTAAAAAGACAAGGAGATGATTATAAGACATTTATTGTTGAGAATGTTGAGTTAAAAGCATCAACAAATAATACTTTAGTTGTAGAAGCTAGAGACTTTGGTGGTAATAATATTAGATTGTCAAAGGATCTAAGTAAAGGAAATCAAATAGTATCATATGAAAATCTTGATGGTGTTAAAAGGGATGAAAATGTATTAAGAGGTAAATTTGATAAGGAATATATAGATTCTGTAAATGCCAAGTTAAATGGTAAACCAATTGATGTTGAAATTGAAGATGGCAGTTTTGAAATTAAACTTATCAATTTAGAAGCTAAAAATAATCTAGAAATTGAATTTAAAAAGAATGGTAGAGTTGTATCTACTGAAATAATTCAAATATTTAGAGATTCTACAAGACCTGAAATAAAAGATATTAAAGTAACTAATCTAGATAATAACAAGGCTCTAGTAGAAGGAAAGATTATTGATGATATTTCTTTAAGTAAGAATATAAGGGTTGGATATAATAATATTCCAAGAATTAGACAAAGAGATTATGATAGAAATTCTATTCAGTTGAATGAAGATGGCACCTTCAAAGTAACATTATCAAAGAATGATTATTATGTACTATTTATCTTCGCTAAAGATGAAGCCGGCAATCAAGCTATAAAAAGAGTACAGTTAGGAGGTCAAGGATATAATGAAGATACGGAAAACGCAGATGAAAACCATAGCCAAGTGGTAAAATCTCAAGTATCCTCTCATGTTAGTTTTGATGGAGGAAGAGAAGTTATATATCCAGGTAGTTTTGCTGCATGGATTGCATACTCACCAGATTCTATCAGTAGAAATGACAATGTTATACCAGGTAATTTAAATAATATTGAAGAAGAACCATACAGAGTTAAGATAACTTATCATGGTATGCCAGGAGATGTTATGAAAGTAACATCATATAATCCTGTGCTTAAGGGATATGAGGAGTTGGTAGAACCAAATCTAACACAATATCCTAAAGAGTATACATTCAAAGAAGAAGAAACTGTATCACTAGCTGCAGTGCTTTACAATGGATTCAATTCTGTTAATTTAAAAGTTGTAGATGCGGATGGAAATGTACGTACAAATAGAGGTTATACATTCCATATTGACTCAACTGGTCCAGGTCTTGAATTGTTTAATGTAAAAATGCCTGAATCAAAAAATGATGGATCAATTCCAAAAATTTATTTTCCAAGTGAAGATTATGTTTTAGAAGGCAAAATCTACGATGATGCTAATGACGTTTATTTCAAAGTGGATGATGTACAAGTAGAATCTTGGATACTATTTGGAGAAAGAAATCAAGAAAGAAGATTTAGACATGAAGGAAGATCTGAAAATGGACAAATTATAAAACTTGTTGTTGAAGATAAGTTTGGCTCAAAAGAAAGGTATGAATTTGAAACTGCAATAGATTCAATTAAACCTGTTTTGAATATTGATGATATTGATAATTTAAATGGCGATTCAGAGCTTAAGGTAGAAGCTAGAGATGAAAACTTGTGGGAATACAAGACAAGTGTAAATGGTAAAGAATATACTGGTGGACCTTTAAGAAATTATGAAATTGAAGGACAAGAAGGTAAATACTTCGTATATTCTTACGCAAAAGATTTAGCAGGCAATAAGACTGAAATTACAAAAGCCATAAATATGGATGAAGATCTTCCAAGTCTTAAATTATTAAAAGATAAGCTTACAGCAAAAGATGCTCAAAATATAGAAAATGTATTTGATATTCCAGAAGGAATAAAGGCTAGTTATATTGAATATGCTGACAGATATGAATCTGCAAAACTTGATGATGAATGGTATGATAAGGATACTTTAAATCCATATAGAAAATTAGATAAAATAGTTTTAAGAGAAGAAGGCGAAAATAGTGTAAATATTGTTCTGGAAGATGTGTTTGGTAGAAAGCAAGTTCATACTTATATCATAAATATAGGTGAAGAAATAGAAGAGGAATTGCAAGAAGAACCAAAGCCTCAGGAAGAACCAAATGAAGATTTAGCACAGTTAGATGAAGGGGAAAAAATTAATAAAGAAAAACTTTTACAACAAGTAAAATTAAAGAAAACTGAATACAAACCTACAGAATTCAAAGGTATAGCAGATGAATTGGAACATCCAGATGGTGTTAAATTGAAGCTTAAAAATCATTTTGATTCTTCAAGTCCAGGTAAAAAATTGATTGTTGTAGAAATTACCAAGGGAGATTTAGTTATTGAAAAAACATTTGAAATAAATGTTGTTTCTAATGATATTTCAAATAATATTTCGGAGAATGACTCTAATTTAAATTCCCAAAATGAAGATGAAACAAATATAAATACAGGGTCTACTGTTGATGGTGTATATGAATCACCTTCAGAATCAAGGGAGAATGCTAGGGATATTTCAGATGATTATTTATCAAGCGATAATAATGAAAATAATTCGAGAGGATATAGTCAATCTTCAAGTAATTCCGAAACACCTTTAAGCAACAAGGGAACATCTTCGAATAGAGAGGAAGATAAGAAGGAAAAAAGGATTGAGGTACAAAGCAATAAGACGGATGAAAAACTTGATAAATCTAGTTCTAACTCAAGAGATGATAAAGAACACAAAAATGTCTTAGGTGAAAATCAAAGCAAAGATAAAACAGAGGAAAATACAAATAAATCTATAATGAATATTCTTGTTCCGGTAGTGTCCTTGGTGGTATTAGGAGGAATTGTATTCTTTTTAATAAGTAGATTAAAAAAAATAATAAAATAAATATTACTTATAAATTTGGTAAAAAGATTTGGAGAGTTTAACTTTCCGAATCTTTTTTTTGAAATTTTTTTGAACTATCATTAGGATAAATTAATAAAATATGAGAATTAACTCTAAAAATATAGCTAATTTTATGGTATAATATACTGGTGAAAAAATTGAGAGGTGATAGTTATAGAACAATTTGAAATGAACAATGAGTTAGATGATTTATTAAAAACGATGAATGGTTTGGGTGAATCGCTACATATTGAAAAAAAGAAAATTGAATTAAAAGAATTGCAAGATAAGTCATTTGAAGCAGATTTTTGGGATGATTCTGAAAAAGCTCAAAAAATAATGATTGAACTTAATTCTATTAAAGATATAGTTGAAAACTATACTAATATCAATGATAGTCTAAATTCTATAAAAGAATTATTAGGAATGATGACTGTTGAGGAATTTATTGAAATGCAGGAAGATTTAACTTCTGATTTAGTGGAAGTTAGAAAAAATGTATCTAAATTAAAAATCGAAACACTTTTATCTGGAGAATATGATGCTAATAATGCTATAATTTCTATACATGCTGGATCTGGTGGGCTTGAGGCTACTGATTGGGCAGAAATGTTATATAGAATGTATACACGATGGATTGATTCTAAAGGATATAAATATGAAGTTGTTGAATACAATAATGAGGAAGGTGGCGGTATTAAGTCTGTTACTTTAATTGTTAAAGGTAAGAATGCTTATGGATATTTAAAGGCTGAAAAAGGAGTTCACAGATTAGTAAGAATATCTCCTTTTGACTCAAATGCGAGAAGACATACATCATTTGCGAGTTTAGATGTTTACCCCGAATTAGATGATGAAATGAATATTGAAATTGAAGAAAAAGATTTGAGAATTGATACGTATAGAGCAAGTGGAGCAGGTGGACAACACGTTAATACAACTGACTCGGCTGTTAGGATAACTCACATTCCTACTGGGGTTACAGTGAGTTCACAAAATGAAAGATCTCAAATTCAAAATAGGGCAACTGCTATGAAAATGTTGATGGCGAAGTTGATTCAAATAAAAGAAGAAGAGCATAAGGAAAAAATTGAAGATATTCAAGGAAAATATTCACAAATATCGTGGGGATCACAGATAAGATCATATGTATTTCAACCATACACAATGGTTAAAGATCACAGAACAAATTATGAAGTTGGTAATATTGAAAAAGTTATGAATGGTGATTTAGATGATTTCATAAATTCATATCTTAACATGAAAGAAGTAGATAAAAGATGAATATAAATAAGAAACTATCAGAAATATTAAATATTAAAGAAAGTCAAATTGAAAAAACTATTGCGTTAATGGATGAAGGAAATACAATTCCATTTATTGCTAGATATAGAAAAGAAGTTACCGGAAATTTAACTGATGAAGTGTTAAGAGAACTAGAAACAAATCTTAATTATTTGAGAAATTTAGAAACTAGAAAAGAAGAAGTAATTTCATCTATTGAAAAACAAGAAAAAATGACTGATGAATTGATGAGTCAAATTCAAGCGGCAGAAACACTAAAAGAAGTTGAAGATATCTATAGACCATATAAGCAAAAGAAACAAACTAGAGCTACAAAAGCTAAAGAAAAAGGATTAGAACCATTATCAAACTTCATTCTTACTTGGAAAGATGGTAATGAATTAATTGAAGAAAAAGCTAAAGAATTTTTAACTGAAGAAGTTGAAACTGTTGAAGATGCTATAAATGGAGCTAAAGACATCATTGCTGAATTGATTTCAGATACAACTGTATTTAGAAACATTTTGAGAAGAGATGCGGAAAGAGCTGGAGTTTTAGTTTCTGAAAAAGCTAAAATTGATGAATCACAGGAAGAAGAAGCAAAAGTTTTTGAAAATTATTTTGAGTTTGAAGAAAAGATTACAAAACTTCCTTCGCATAGAATTTTGGCTATAAATAGAGGGGAAAAATTAGGATTCTTAAAAGTAGGAATAAAACTTTTAGATGAAGATAATATTTTCCAAATAGCGATAAGTATTCAAAAACACAAATTCTACGATTCATACAAGTATATTTTTGAAGCAGCAGAAGATGGATACAAGAGATTGTTATTCCCATCTGTTGAAAATGAAATAAGAGCTGAATTAACAGAAAAAGCAGAATCTCAAGCTATTAATGTTTTTGCTGAAAACTTAAAACCGTACTTAATGCAAGCTCCGATAAAAGGAACAGTTGTAATGGGGCTAGATCCGGGATATAGAACGGGATGTAAATTAGTAGTTGTTTCTGAAACTGGAGAATTATTACATGATACGGTTATTTATCCTGCGAAACCTAAAGAAGATATTGATGGATCTATAAAAGTTATGAAGACATTGATTGAAAAATTTGGTGTTGGTCTTATAACAATTGGTAATGGTACGGCTTCAAGAGAAACAGAAGCAGTTGTTTCAAAAATGATTAATGAAAATGAATTTTCTAAAAAGGTATTTTATACAATAGTAAATGAGTCGGGAGCATCAATCTATTCAGCTTCCAAAGTTGGTATTGCAGAATTTCCTGATAAAGACGTTACTGTAAGAGGAGCGGTTTCAATCGCAAGACGTATACAAGATCCACTTGCAGAACTTGTTAAAATTGAACCTAAACACATTGGTGTTGGTCAATATCAACACGATGTAAATCAAGGAAAATTATCAGAAACTTTAGGAAATGTAGTTGAAGATTGTGTAAATACAGTGGGTGTAAACTTAAATACAGCTTCACCTTCTTTACTATTATATGTTTCAGGTATAAATGCTAAAGTTTCTCAAAATATTATTGATTACAAGTTAGAAAATGGTAAATTTACTTCAAGAGATCAATTGAAAAAAGTTAAAGGACTAGGACCTAAAACATTCGTCCAAGCAGCTGGATTCTTGAGAATCCCTGAAAGTGAAAATCCTTTAGATAATACAGCGGTTCACCCAGAATCATATAAGATTGCAAAACAAATTATTGACAGAGATTTAGATAATATAAATATTAAAGAAGTATCGGAAGAACTTAATGTAGGTGAATTGACATTGAAGGATATTATTGAAGAATTGAAAAAGCCAGGTCGTGACCCAAGAGAAGATATGCCGAAACCTATTTTAAGAGCTGATGTTTTAAGTATCGATGATTTAGAAGTAGGAATGGAACTAAAAGGAACTGTAAGAAATGTAGTAGATTTTGGTGCTTTTGTAGATATTGGAGTTAAAAATGATGGACTTGTTCATATATCAGAAATAAGTGATAAATTCATCAAGCATCCAAGTGAAGTACTAAAAGTTTCAGATATAGTAAAAGTTAAAATAATAAATATTGATAAAGCTAGACATAAAGTAGGTCTAAGCATGAAAGGATTAAAATAATGAAAATGGACAAATATTACATGCCAACATTAAAAGAAGATCCACAAGACGCAGAAATTGCAAGTCATAAACTTCTTTTAAGAGCAGGTATGATTAGAAAATCAGCATCAGGTATTTATTCATACTTACCATTAGGTTATAGAGTTATAAGAAAGATTGAAGAAATTGTTAGAGAAGGAATGGATAAATTCGGGGCTCAAGAAGTTTTGATGTCTGCATTACAACCTCAAGAAATTTGGGAAGAATCAGGTAGATGGAAAAAATTTGGGGAAGAAATGTTTAGATTAAAAGACAGAAATAATAGAGATTTCTGCTTAGGTCCAACAGCTGAAGAATATTTTACAACATTAGTTAGAGATGAATTAAAATCCTATAAACAATTACCGTTAAATATATATCAAATTCAAACAAAATACAGAGATGAAAAAAGACCAAGATTTGGAATTAATAGAGCTAGAGAATTTACGATGAAAGATGCTTATTCGTTTGATAAAGACCAAGAAGGATTGGAAAAATCATACCAAAACATGTGGGATGCTTATGAGTACATCTTTGATAAAATTGGATTGGATTATAGAGTAGTTCAAGGTGATAGTGGACTTATGGGAAGTGGTGTTTCTCATGAATTTATAGCTATGGCGGAAACAGGTGAAGGAATTATCGTTTATTCAAATGATAGTGACTATGCTGCAACAGATGAAAAATGTATAGTAACACTTCCTGAATTTGAAAAAGAAGAAGCTTTAGAATTAGAAAAAATTCATACACCTAATGTGAAAACAATCGAAGAACTTTCATCATTTTTAAAAGAAGATGCAAGTAAATTTGTAAAAGCGATAGCATTGAAATCGGATGAAGAATATTTTGTGGTATTTGTGCCGGGTAATAGAGAATTAAACTTGTTAAAATTCTTGTCATACGTACAAGTTTCGGAAAATGAAATTCAAATGATGAATGATGAAGATATCAAGAAGATAACTAGTGGAGATGCTGGATTTACAGGGCCGATCGGATTATCAAAAGATGCAAGAATAATAGTAGATTCAAGAGTTGCAAAAATGTCCAATTTCGTTGTTGGAGCAAACGAAACAGATTACCACATTAAAAATGTAAATTACGGAAGAGACTTTGAAGGAGAAGTTGTTGAAGATTTATTAATGGTTCAAGAAGGTGATAAAGGACCTAATGGTGAAGATTTAGTATTTGCTAGAGGTATTGAAGTGGGAAATATTTTCCAATTAGGAACAAAGTATTCTGCTGAAATGAATGCTAAATTCCTAGATGAAAATGGAAAAGAAAATTACTTCATTATGGGTTCATACGGTATTGGAATTACAAGAACTGTTACAGCTATTATCGAACAAAATTATGATGAAGATGGAATTATTTGGCCAGAATCTGTAGCTCCATACAAGGTAATTATAACTGTTGTAAAAGTTGGAGATGAAGAACAAGATAAACTTGCGGAAGAAATTTACAATACATTAACAGAAAATGGTGTAGAAGTAATGCTAGATAATAGAAAAGAAAGACCGGGTGTTAAATTTAAGGATAGAGATTTAATTGGTATTCCATATAGAATAACAGTTGGTAGAGATGCCAAAGATGGTATTGTTGAATTTTCTACTAGAAAAGATAAAGAAAATATTTCAAAAGATTATAAAGAAGTTATAGAGTCATTGATAAAATAAAAACTAGTTTATTCATTAAATTTATTTTTATGCATTCAACAAATCATATAATTTGATTAGGTTAACGTAAAAACAATCCTTATACATGTAAATTACATATATAAGGATTTTTGTTTTGTGGATAAATTATTAACTAATATTCATTTTTTAATACTTCTATATAATTTATAAAAAATTTTTAATATTTAACACAAAAAACTTGACTTTTGTATTTGATTTGATATAATAAGTAACAATATATAGAAATTGGGATGGATAAAAATCTAGAAAGATATCTATAAATATATTAGGAGGAAATTATGAAAAACAGTAAGAGAATATTATCATTCTTTATGGCTTTGGTTATGGTGTTCCTTGTAGCATGTGGTACAAAAGGTTCAGATAATACAAAGACAGGTGATAGTGGTAACACAAAACAAACAGAAGGCTCAGAAGTAAAAGAATTAACAGTATCAGGCTCAAATTCGCTAGCTTCTATGGACTATGTTGTAACAGACAAGTCATCAGATAATGATTGGAATGCAAATTTTGTTGATGGTTTACTAGAATTTGATAGATTAGGACAATTAAAAGGGGCATTAGCTGAATCATGGAAAACAAATGAAGATAAATCAGTTTGGACATTCAAGCTAAGACCAGGAGTAAAATGGGTAACACACGAACAAGTTGAATATGCTGACGTTACAGCAGAAGACTTTGTTACAGGTTTAAGACACGCTGCAGAATTTAAATCTAGAACAGCTGGATTATTACAAGGTATCGTAAAAGGATTATCTGAATTCATGGCTAGTGATTTCTCAGACGCTGCTTGGGAAAAAGTAGGTGTTAAAGCAGTTGATAAATTAACTGTAGAATATACATTAGAATCACCAACACCATATTTTGGTGACTTAGCAACATATAGTATTTTATTACCAATTAATAGACAATTTTTAGAAACAAAAGCTGGTGCAAAATTAGGAAAACCAGATCCAAAGAATTCAGCATTTGGTTCAACATCACCAGATTCAATCTTATATAACGGTGGATATGTTTTAGAAACATTAGATGATAAGTCAAAAATCGTTATTGTAAAGAACCAAAAATACTGGGATGCAAAAAATGTATATTTAGAAAAGGTTACAGAAGTTTATGATGATGGTAAAGATCCATATTCAGTTAAAAAAGGTTTTGAATCAGGAACATATCCATCAATGTCAATGAAACCAACATGGCCAGATTATGCACAAATAAGAAAACAATATGAAGAATATGTAAGAGAAACACCTCCAAATCCATCAGTATTTGGTATGGTATTTAACTTTAACAGAAAAGTATTTAACAATACAAACTACGCAACAACAAAAGAAGCACAAGATAATACAAGAACAGCAGTTCAAAACTTAAACTTTAGAAAAGCTGTTAGAGCTGCATTTGACAGACAATCATACATCGAAGTAGATGCTCCAAAACAATTAGCATCTCAAGTAAAGAGAAATATTAACAACTTCCCTGAAGCTGCATTAACAAAAGATGGTAAATCATACCACGATTTAGTAAATGAAGTTTACAATAAGACAACAGGTGAAAATGTTGATTTACACGATGGACAAGATCCATTTTACGGAAAAGAAAATGCTATGAAATTTATCGAAGCAGCTAAGAAAGAAGGGGTAAAATTCCCAGTTCACTTAGATATGTTAGTAGTTTCAACAAGTGATAGATTAATCAAACAAGCAAACTCATTAAAACAAAGTATTGCTGAAAATACAGATAATCAAATCATTGTAGAATTAGTACAAAGATCACAAGATGAAGTTCAAACATTAGCTTATAGAAATGAAGATCCATCAACGGTTGATTATGATATTTCAACATTTACAGGATGGTCACCAGATTATAACGATCCAAAATCATTCGTAGATATTTATTCACCAACAACAGGTGCTTACATGATTAACGTTGGTTTAGGAAACTTAGATGAAAAAGGAAATCCATTAAATAACGATCTAAAAGAAAAATTAGGATTTAATGAATATGAAAAATTATATAGAGAAGCAGATAAAGAATACAAAGATTTAGATAAGAGATATGCAGAATTTGCAAAAGCAGATGCTAAATTGATTGAAAAAGTATTATTTATTCCTACACAAATGCAAGCTAGAGGGGAAGTAATCTCAAAGCTACAACCTTATGCAGGAAACTATGCTTTAGTAGGTATATCTGGAGCAAAATATAAATTAAGAAAATTAAATAAGGACCTTGTAAAAGCTGAAGATTATTACAAGATCAAAGCTGAATGGGAAAAGGAAAGAGCAGCATCAGCTAAAAAAGCTCAATAATATAAAATTTTAGGGGTTGAATTAAATATTCGACCTCTTTTTTATTTAGTATAAATATGATGATTTCAACATTTTAGCTTGAAATCTATTTAAAATTATTATATAATGTTAGGTATATAATTATCTCTAAAAATAGAAAAATTTATAGAGAAAGGAGAGTTAATTATGAAAAAATATTTATTTATGAGAGTTATAAAGTCGATCATTTCAATATTCATAGTAGTAGCAATTGTAATAGCTATGCTATTTAAGGGAATCCCTGCTAATAAAGTTTTTGATCAAGATAAAACTTATAACAAGTTACAAGGAAATGCAAAGACTATTCATAGATATAATACATTGGATCAATTAGGATATTTAGACTACAAGACAATTGGAGCGATGTGTAGTTTAGAATCAAAGGATGCTAATGAATGTTTGAAGGAAGACAGTTCTGAACAACAAAGAGTTATAAATGTATTTAAGGATAAGGGCTTTAATATTGAGAAGTTAACAAAGGGAGGTATAAACCAAGGACAATATATTGCTACAAGAGAATTTGGTTTACACGAAATTATTTTTAGATATTTTAAACAATTATTTGATTTTGATCATCCAAATAAGATAGTTGATGAGACTAATCCAAAATTAGATGAAAATAGAGGATATTATTTTGGAACTGATCATAATGGTATACCTGCATTAATGTGTAATGGTTGTGAATATAAATATCAACTATATTTTAATACATCATTCCCGTTTATACATTCAAACTTTTTATCATTAAATTTTGGTAATTCATTCCCTACAAAACCAGGGACACCAACATTAGAAGTTATTACAACACCTCAAGGACCATCAGTTAGAAGAGAAGTTACATATCCTACAGGATTAAAAGCTAATACTGCTGATGATTTGTATTCATTGAGATACAAGAAAAATACGGACCATTTAGACGAACAAAAATTTAAGGACAAATATGCTGAAGTAGATATTATCACCAGAGATCCATCAATGGTAGGTACATCATATCTATTTGGTATAGTTACATTGATTTTAGCTTATGCATTTGCTTTACCAGCAGGTATTGCAATGGCAAGAAATAAAGGTAAATTAGTAGATAAAATTGGTATCTTATATATTAATATTTTAATAGCTTTACCTTCATTAGCATTTATATTCTTCATGAAATATTTAGGTTCATTGATTAACTTGCCAGATAAATTCCCACAATTGGGACCAAGTAATATTAAATCTTATATAATGCCTGTATTAATCTTAACTATATTATCAACATCAGGTATTATGACATGGATAAGAAGATACATGATAGACCAATCTACATCAGATTATGTAAAATTTGCAAGAGCAAAAGGTTTGTCACAAAAAGAAATATTTAAGAATCATATTTTGAAAAATGCTATCATACCAATAGTAAATGGTATACCAGGATCTATAGTTTTAGCAATTGGTGGAGCTGTTATTACAGAATCAGTTTTCGCTATTCCTGGTATGGGTAAGATGTTACCTGATGCAATTAATTCAGTAAATAACAATATGGTTATTACATTAACATTTATATTTACAACATTATCAATATTTTCACTTTTAGCTGGAGATATATTATTGACAATGGTTGACCCAAGAATTTCATTAAATGCTAAGAAAGGAGATATCTAATGACTGAAGAAAAAATATTATCTAAAGATAATTTAACAGATGATATGTTTGAATTTGTTCAAGTAAATTCAAGAGAATCAGAAAAAATATCTACTCCTGAATATTCATATTGGGGATCAGTATTTAAGAAGTTTTTCGCATCTAAAGTGGCTGTATTTATGTTAGTTGTTTTAGTTATTGTTTTAGCTATTTCATTTATACAACCAATATTTTCTGGATATGATAACTTAGATTTAAGATATATTAATGATAGATCAAAACACTTTTTACAACCAAGTTTACAACACTTATTTGGTACAGATGACGTAGGTAGAGATGTATTTAACATGGTTTGGGCGGGAGCTAGAACAAGTTTAACAATATCATTTATTACTACATTGATAACAATGACATTAGGAATTGTTGTAGGAACAATTTGGGGATTTAATAAAAAGTTAGATTTTTATTTGATGGACTTTTATAATGTTATATCAAATATTCCATATCTATTGATAGTTATGATTCTTTCATACGTGTTGGGATCTGGTGTATGGCAGTTAATTTTCGCTTTATCCGCAACATCATGGGTAGGACTTGCCTATTTCATGAGAGTTCAAGTATTAATCATTCGTGATAGAGAATATAATATGGCATCAAAAGTATTGGGATCAAGTACGTGGAAAATAATTAAACACAACATTTTACCTCACTTGATTTCAATTATAGTAACATCAGCAGCTGCAAGGTTACCTGGATATGTTTCAACTGAAGTATTTTTAGGTTTCGTTGGAGTTGGGTTAGATGAAAGAATTCCATCATTAGGTAGAACAATACAAGCCCACTCACAATATATGCAATCAAAATCATATCTGTTTATAATACCAGTTGTGGTTATTGCTTTAATAACAGTTTCCTTATATATTGTAGGGCAAACATTAGCTGATGCTAGTGATCCACGTAATCATGAAGTTTAGGAGGTAGTTTATGGAAAATAATAAAAATATAATACTTTCTGTAAAAGACCTAGAAGTAAAATTTGCAGTTCGTGACAGAGAGTTGACGGCTATAAGAAAAATTTCTTTAGATTTTGAAGAAGGTAAAGTAGTAGCTTTAGTAGGTGAATCTGGATCAGGAAAATCAGTTTTCACTAAAACATTTACTGGAATGTTAGATGAAAATGGTAAAATTTCAAATGGTGAAATTTGGTTTGAAGGAAAAGATTTATCAAAATTTAAGACTGATAAAGAGTGGTTAGAAATTCGTGGTAAAAAAATTGCTACAGTATTTCAAGATCCAATGACTTCATTGAATCCTGTTCGTACTATTGGTTATCAAATTTCTGAAGTAATTATAAAACATCAAAAGAAATCAAAATCAGAAGCTAAGAAAATTGCTATTGAATTAATGGAAAAAGTTGGAATTCCAGAAGCTGAAAAAAGATTTAATGAATATCCATTTATGTATTCAGGTGGTATGAGACAAAGAATTGTTATTGCTATAGCGTTAGCATGTAGACCAAAAATCTTAGTTTGTGATGAACCAACTACAGCTTTAGATGTTACTATTCAAGCTCAAATTATTAAATTGATTAGAGATTTATCAATAGAATATGGATTTACAACAATTTATATTACTCACGACTTGGGAGTTGTTGCTAAAGTGGCTGATACTGTTGCAGTTATGTACGCAGGTCAAATTATTGAATATGGTACTGCAGAAGAAGTATTTTATGATCCAAGACATCCATATACATGGGGATTATTATCATCTCTTCCTCAACTTGAAGAAGAAGGTAAAGAGTTGTTTGCGATAAAAGGTACTCCACCAAGTTTATTCAAAGAAATAAAAGGAGATGCATTTGCTCCAAGAAGTGAATATGCTATGAAAATTGATTTTGAATTAGAACCACCAATGTTTAAAGTTAGTGATACACATTATGCAAAGACATGGTTGCTACATGAAAAGGCACCTAAGGTTGAAAGACCTTCTGCATTAAATAATTTACATGAAAGAATGTTAGAAATTACATCAAAAGGAGGTACTTATAGTGGAAAATAATAGAGAAGTACTAGTTGATGTTAAAGATTTAGAAGTTACCTTTACAAATGGTAAAAGAAAATTTGTTGCTGTTAAAGGTGTAAATTTCCAAATTTATAAAGGTGAAACATTTTCTCTAGTAGGAGAATCAGGCTCGGGAAAAACAACAATTGCTAGAGCGATTATCAGACTTAACAAAACATCCAATGGTGATGTAATGTTTAAGGGAGAAAAGATTAATGGAGATATTTCTAAAGAAAAATCAAAGGCGTTAAAAAAACAAATTCAAATGATTTTCCAAGATCCAGCTGCTTCATTAAATGAAAGAGCAACTATTGATCATATTGTTGGTGAAGGTTTAGATAATTTTAAATTATATAAAGACAAAGAAGATAGACAAGCGAAAATAAATAATGCATTAGATTCAGTAGGATTATTACCAGAACATAAATCAAGATATCCTCATGAATTTTCAGGTGGACAAAGACAAAGAGTTGGTATAGCTAGAGCCATAGTTATGAGTCCAGAATTAATTATCGCTGACGAACCTACATCTGCTCTTGATGTTTCTATTCGTGCTCAAGTCTTAAACTTGTTAAACAAGTTTAAGAAAGAAGAAGGATTAACATACTTATTCATAGCTCACGATTTATCGGTTGTAAGATATTTTTCTGATAGAATTGCTGTAATAACAAAGGGAAGGATAGTAGAAGTTGCACCAACTGAAGAGTTATTTAGAGCACCAATTCATCCTTATACAAAATCATTGTTACAATCAGTTCCGATACCTGATCCAAAAATTGAAAAAATAAAAGAAGTTCATGTATATGATGAAAGTTTAGCAAGTCAAGTTACAGAAAATCATAAGTTAAGAGAGATTGCTCCAGAACATTATGTATTTTGTACAGAAGAAGAAATTGCTAAATTTAAGGAAGAGTATTCAAAATTTAACTAGTGAAGATTTAAGACTGACATATTTTTTGTCAGTCTTTTTTTATTTAATAACACTTTTATTTTTGATATTTAAGAGTAATGAAAAACTTAAATATTTAAGATTATTTAATTTGTTTTGATAAAAATTATTTATATAATTTGAGCAGATATTATTACAAAAAATTAATATATAACAAAAAAGTTACCGAATTAATTGCAAAAAGGTTACAAAAAATATATAATTTTATACATAAGTTACAAAAATATTACAGGAATAGGTAAAAAGATGAAAAAAGATTTGTTAAAAAAAGCTGGTATTGCAGCTTTATCAACAGCTCTAATAAGTGGAGCTTTATTATTTCCATCATTGTCTTCTGCTAATGATGAAATGTATAAAATTAATAATAAAGTTAGTGTCTATATGAATGCGTATGATGCTAAAAATAGAAAGAATGCAGCTGGAAAATTTGGAGCTGGAGAATACTATGTATATAGAAAATTTGGAAATTACATAAATATTTCAGATACACCGGGAGAACCAGGAGGATGGATTAATCCATCTGATAATGAGGAAAATAAAAAAGTAAACTCTAATTCTAAGTCTAAAGCTAAAGAAGTTAAAACATCAACTACTGAATTTTTACAATTAAGTGGTGATATGATTACAATTAATGTAAACACACCTATATATATTTCTGCTGCTGATGCAAAAAATTCAGTTGATCAAAGAGGGACATTCTTCCCAGGTAGATATTATATATATAGAGAATATGATGGTGCATTTAATATTACTAGAGAAAAGGGAGTTCCAGGAGGGTGGATTTATTTTGATAGTTCTATAAAAAATGAATTAAAAATTTCAAATGAACTACCAAAAATTAGTGAATCTATTGAAGGAGCTAAAGAAACATTAAAAGTGATTTCTGGAGAAAAAACTAAAGAAGTTGTCAATAATGTAGATCAAAACAAATTTACTTTAGATAGAAAAGTTAGTGGATTTATGACGGCTTACAATGCTTCAAATTCGTTAAATGCGGTAAATACAGTTTATCCAGGAGAATACTATATATACACAAGATATAACGGTATGATAAATGTTACAACTGAGAAAGATGTTCCAGGTTCTTGGATAAATCCTAATCATACAAAAGCTGTTGAGACAAAAGTCGTAAAAGAAGAAAAGAAAAAAGAAGATACTAATAAAGAAACTAAAAAAGAATCAGTTGCGGAAATTAAAGAAGAACAAAAAGTAGAAGAAATTAAAGAAGATGTAAAAGAAACAGCTGCTGAAGTAAAAAAAGAGAAAAAACAAGAAAAATCTAAAGATGATGAAAAAAAAGAAGTAGTTGAAGAAGTTTCGGAATATAATTCTTATGACGTAATTGGATTTGCAAGACAATATGTAGGTTATAATTACGTATTTGGTGGTATGAGTCCAAGTACTGGTTTTGACTGCTCAGGTTTTACAAGCTATGTATTTAGAAATACAAGAGGTATTGTTTTATCAAGAGTAGCACAAGGACAATTTTATGGTGGACAATCTGTAAGTATGGATAATTTACAAGCAGGTGATTTAGTATTTTTTGGTAATTCAGTAAATGATATATACCATGTTGGTATATACGATGGTAACGGAAATGTTATACATGCATCAACGGAAGATACAGGAGTTATTGTAAGTAATTTTTATTCTTCATGGTATCAAAATAATTATGTTGGAGCAAGAAGATATTAATCTGATTTGAAAATTATAATAGGCAAGATGCGTAAGCATTAAGCCTATTATTTTTTTTGTTTATATTATATAATTAAAATAAGAATATATTAAGGAGATAATATGACAGATAATATTATTTATGAAAAATTAAAAACAGCATATGATGATTTAGTAAAAAAAATAGATTTTAAGCCTGAACTAGCAATTACATTAGGGTCAGGATTAGGAAAATTAGCTGATGTAGTTGAAGTTGAACAAGAAATTTCATATTCAGACATTGAAGGATTTCCAGTCTCAACAGCTCCAGGTCATAAGGGAAGATTTGTATTTACGTATATTCACGGCATTCCTACTGTAATCATGCAAGGGAGAGTGCATAGATATGAAGGATATAGTGCTTCAGACACTGTCATTCCTACTAGATTAATGGGGATGATGGGTGCTAAGACGCTTATCGTTACAAATGCGGCTGGAGGAGTTAATAAAAACTTTAGCATTGGTGATTTGATGATTATCAGAGATCATTTGACACAATTTGTTGAATCTCCATTAATGGGGCCGAATGTTAAAGAATTAGGTACAAGATTTCCTGATATGACTGAAGTTTATAATAAAGATTACAGTGATACTATTGAAAAATTAGCTAGAGAAAAAGGTATTTCAGTTCAAAATGGTGTATATTGTCAATTTTCAGGACCGGCATATGAGACTCCTGCAGAGGTAAGAATGGCAAGTATTTTAGGCGCAGATGCAGTAGGAATGTCAACTGCTATCGAAGCTATGGCTGCAAAACATATGGGAATGAAAGTTTGTGGGATTTCACTAATTACTAATTTAGCTACAGGTATTTCAGAAGTTGAGTTATCAGAGCAAGAAGTAATTGAAGCTGGTGAAAATGCATCAAAATACTTTATTGATTTGGTATTAGATTTTATAAAAACACTAAAATAAAATTAACCTCACAGTTTGTGAGGTTTTTTAGTAAGGAAAGATATGAATATAAATGTTAAACAAGAAGAAGCTATAAATAAAATAGATGGACCAGTATTGATTATTGCGGGACCAGGCACAGGTAAGACTTATACATTGGTTCAACGTGTAATAAATATGGTTGCCAATTTGAATATTGATCCTTCACAAATTATGATTTCAACATTTACCAATAAAGCATCTTTTGAATTAATTGATAGATTATCATTAAAATTTAGTGAATTAAATTTACATAAAGATGTAAATGATATGATGATTGGGAATTTTCATTCTATTGCAAGAAGGATTTTAGAAGAATATATAGAATTTACACCATTAAAAAGAGGATATATTCAAATAGATACAATAGAACAAAAATATTTAATTAATAGATTTCTGCCTTTTTTTAGAAAAATTGAAGGATATAATTTTCTGATTAATAGAAATAGGGAAGTAAGAGATATAGCTAAGATAATCAATAAAATTTGTGAAGATGGAATATTAGAAAGACAATCAAGTGATGAAAGGTTGAATATTTATCTTAAAATTGTAGAAATGTATGAAAATATTTTGAAGCAATACAATATGTTGGATTTCTCGCACGTTTTACTATATACATATAAACTCTTGAAGGAAAATCCGGATATTAGAGATGAACTTAGAAAAAAAATAAATTACATGATGATTGATGAATACCAAGATACAAATGTTATTCAAGAAAAAATTATTTTTGAATTATTAAATGAAAATCAAAATATTTGCGTTGTAGGTGATGATGACCAGAGTTTATATAGATTTAGGGGGGCTACCGTAAAAAATATTTTAGAATTTAGTAAAAAATTTCAAAATGTTAATAAAATAAATCTACAACAAAATTATCGTTCAGAAGGAAGTATAATAGGATTCTATTCTAATTATATGAATGGTTTGATTGATAAATATAAAGATTTGAGTAAATATAGACTTAAAAAAGTTTTATTTTCTGATAGAATGGCTAGATCTGAAAGAGTTGCAAAAATTACCGCAATAACAGATGATGAGTGGTATCAAAAAATTTACGAGCTTATATACAACCTAAAGAGTAAGGGGGCAATAAACAATTACAACGAAGTTGCTTTATTGTTTAGTTCTTTAAATCATGAAAAAGCTAGAAAGTTAATTTCATTTTTGAAAAGTAGAGATATAGATGTCTATATGCCGGCTACATCTACTTTAATTTCTCAAAATGAAATCAGAAAATTAATTGGGGCTTTATATGCGATTTTCAAAAATGTAATAGAGAAAAATGCTAAAAATATTGATAGAGAAACACAAATATTTTTAGATAGTTGCTATGATAATTTTTACAAATCTAAATTAAAAGAAGATGAACTTGATCAATTCATATTAAGAATGTCCAATTATATATCATCAGAGGATATAAAAATTACACTTCATGATATTTGCTATAGACTTTTTGGCTATAAGCCATTTTTTGACTATATGAATGACATTGAAAGAGCAAAAAAATATTCTAGATTTTTAGAATTGATAGATGCATTTAATTTAATTGAAAGAATTTACACGATAACATCCTCAAATTTAGAAAAATTTTTAAATGTATTTTTCTATGAATTTATTAAATTTATAAAAGATGAGAATATTTCTGAATTTGAAGAAGAAACAAAAATTCCGGAAGAAAATTCTGTGAGTGCGTTAACGATTCATGCTTCAAAAGGAATGGAATATCCAGTAGTTATCATGGCTTCAATGTGGGATAAAGTGTTCAACAGTTACAAAAATAAACTAGATGATGACTTAAATAAAATTAGTTTAATGTATTCTGAGGATACTTCATTTGAACCTAACGAAATGGTAAATTTATTAGATTTTTACCGAAAAAATTATACAGGCTTTTCAAGAGCGAAAGATTTATTGGTTTTAGCAGGTCTTGAAAATGAATACATTTCAGTATCGGATGAATTAAAAGATACATTTGACAGTTTGGAAGAGATGAATATAGATGAACTTAAAATGGAAAAAGGTCAGATTAAAGATACTAAAATAAAAACTTCATATTCATTTACTGCTGACATTGTACCATACAATAATTGTCCTTTTGAATATCTTTATTTAAGAAAATTAAAGTTTTCTATGCCTAAAACTCCAAGTCTATACTATGGTTCGGTAGTTCATGAATCTATAGAATATATTAATAAAAAAATAATAAAAGGCGTTAAAGTACTTAAAGAAGATATTGCAAAAGTGACAACCGAAATTGCAAGACAAAAGTATATTCAAGGAGCGGAAAGTCTTAATAAGAAAAATGTTGAAAAAGCTATAAAAGAAGTAGAGCTATATTTTGATTTTTTAAATACTTTAGGAAATCCTGTTGAAAGCGAATTGAATATAACCATGTCTACAGATAAATATGTGATCACTGGTAATGTCGATATGATTTATGAAAAAAATGGAGAATATCATATTGTTGACTTTAAGACAGGTACACCACCAGATGAAAATGGGGGGCATCATTCACTTGAAACTTATTTTAATCAAATAAACCTATATGCACATTTATTTGAACTTACTAAAAATAAAAAAATTGCAACAATGTCACTATATTTTACAGATTTAAATGCAAAAAAACGTTTATTCACTTTTGAATATGATGAAGCTAAAAATATAGAAATTAAAAAAATGATAGATGATACAGTTTCAAAGATTGAAAATGAAGAATTTAATATATCAGAGAAATGTAAAGAAAGCAGGAGTTTATTGAAGTTTTTTATGGCTAAAAAATAACAAAAACTCACTTACGACACTAGTCCTTGCTTAACGAACTGACCTCCTTAAAGTCGACTTTTATAGCCGACGTTAATGAGGTCAGTTCGTTTGTTGTGGCTGCGGAGGTGTATAAGTGGGTTTTATTTATTTTATATAATGTAATATAAAACCAAAGGAATGAAAAATAAAAATTTGGTTCTATAATATAATTATAATTAGTATTTAAAAGAACCGAATTTTATCTTTTAATACTCTTAAAATGTTACTTTAATTCTTAATTAAATCTATGTATATTTGATAAAAAAACTAATATCTAATTCTCCAAATGTCTTATTTTATTTACTGACGATATTTGACTAATAAATTTTTAATTAATATCAAACATTGTGTATTGACTTTTAATAATGAAACACATTCATTAATAATTACATCTATCTTGATATAGAAATATGATATGGAGTTAGGTATCCCGCTCGTTGTGCAGCATACATCGCATTTACAGCTATATTTTGAATACTAGAATACTTGTTAGGCTCAAAATCATAATAATCTCTTATTATCAAATATCCACTTGAAGCTCTTTCCCAGCTAAACTTATGTATGGCATAATATAAATCCTTTTGAGATGTTGTTCCAGAATTTGGAAAAGCATCATCACCCGTGCTTTTATATGGTTTATTCTTTAATTTTGAAAAAACTGGAGAATTCTCAACTTTATACCCATTAACTGGTGAATAAACCGAGTTTTTATTTTTATTTTTAACTGCATGAGTTAATAATTCTGATGATAAAACATACCCCTTAGCATAAAACCAGGCATTAACCGCTGCAACTTGTATTCTAAATTCTCGGTATGGATCTATTGTAATAATAGGACTTACATTGGATATATTTTTTAATAAAGATTTCCGGGAATAGTCATTTTTTCTATTTATCATGTTATTATATTTATAGTCATTGTAATCCTTCAATTGTTGTTCAAGTGTATCAATAAGTTCTTTAGTTTTTATAGTTTTATCATGATTTAAATTTCCGGATAGTATCAAATTTTTATAAAATTTGATATTATCTTCTAAACTTTTTTCAACGGAATAATTAATTTCAGATAATTGATTTTCAATAGCATTAATTTGATTATCTAGATCTGATATATTAACCACTTTCGAAATTTGATTATATGATTCTTCATTTGGATCTATAGCATAAACATTAGATGTATAAAAAGTTAAAACAGTAAATAAAATCGCTAAAAAATTTTTTTTATATTTTCGCATAAAAACCCTCCATTTATTATATAATATTTTCAAATATATAATATATTTTCTTATTTTCATCAAATATAATTATTAAGGTCTTGAAAAAAAATGAATCATGCTTGTTTTTTTTAATAGAATCTATAATTTTTATATCTCTTAATTTTATCAATCTCGTTAATCCTGCACTTTTTATCATTTCAGATAATAATTTCATATCACTGTCTAATTCTACATGTTTATAACATTCAGCACAATCAATACTATAATCAAAGTTTTTAGAATTTAATTTTAATATTCTTTGACCATCATTTACAAATCCTCTTTCAGATTCATATAAAACATCAATATTATAAGGTTTTTTGATACTAATTCCCCATGAATTTAATAATGTTTTTTTATAAAAATTATTATTATATTGTATAAAAAATAAAATTAGAGCAAGCAAAATTAATACAAATAAAATGATCCCTATTCCTATTTTACATTTTCTTTTCAAAAATACCTCCTTATTTCTACAACAATTAAATAATTACAAAAATTATATTGAACATAAATATCATTAAAAAAATAAATATTAAAAATAGTAATTTTGAGATTTATTTATTTTTTTTAGGAAATCGTTTTTTTTTAAAAATAACAAAATACAATTTAAATGTCAAGATAAAATTAATAATATTAAAATAAACTATTTTTAGTATATTCATATTATTTAACATTATAATTATTTTAAAATAATTTAATATTATATACCTTTTCGTTAATACTAAAATAAAAACGTGGTATTAAGTAACACTTAAATTCTTTGATGTATAAATATTATAAAAAAACGTTTTAGAAACTAATCTCCCTTTATTTGCTATATTAGTTTGATTTTTCTTGTATTTTTTATTTAATCATTTTTTGTACATTCTTATATTAGCATTAATATTGTTACATTTATTTTATAATTAAAAGCAGACGGATTTCTAAATTTTCTAAGTTTTGTCCGTAAAATTTTGAATCTTTTGAAGAAAATAGCAGACAAAAAGCCTTTATTCGCCATTTTTGTCCGTAAATTTTAAGTAGGAATGTGAATTACTTCGATAAAAGCAGATGAAATCAATTAAATCGGATATTTTATCCGTAAATTTATCCGAGAAAAGCAGATGAAAGTTTTAAAAATAGAGATTTCATCCGTAAAATATTCAAAATAGGGGTGAAATTTTTTAGTAATGTATTTTTAAGTGCAATATTTATATATATTTTCTTTCAGATATTTTTGCAACTTTAAAATTGTGTACGAAGTCAAATAAAACGTCAGAACTATAGGTATTATTTAAAAACTTAAATTGTAAAAGTTTTGTAAGTAAAACATCAAGATAACAAATTAGAAAATCTCCAATGATAGTATCTTTTTTTTGTAAATAAACGGATCTAGCATCAAGTTGAGACTTCATTATATGAAAAGATACTTCTATTCTCCAAAGTATATGGTAAGCCTCATATACATCTTTTTCAATCATAGACAGTTCAGAAGTAACAATAAGATTGTAACCAGCTAGTTCCAAAGATTTTTTGATTAGTTTTTCATTCATAGTTACTTTAATTTTGACATCTGTTTCATTTCCTTTTTTATCAGTTTCTTAAGTTTTTTAAAATTTAAAAAAGCTAGTAAATATGCTAGCTTAAAGTATGTGATATATTAATTTAATAAAAAAAATCATGGTGCTAAATCATAAATACGGGAACTGCCAAATTCCTGTATATAATATTACAAATTATTCTAATTATAGATGTGAAAATATATGAATTAGGTTAAGTTATACACTATAATTGTTTTTTTAGCCTTAAAAATGGTATAATAATAGTTATAGAATGGAGAAAATATGATAAAAAATAAAAGATTTGAGAGTGCTTTGGATATTTTAATGACAAGTGTTATTTCACTAATGATTATCTATTTTTTAGGTTTATCTGGGATATCTAATTTATTTTTGTTTGTTCCATTTATAACACTATTGATTAGATATGATATTAAGAAATTTTTTATTTCATTTTTAATTACTATAGTAGGAATGTATTTCATAACAGGTATTTTAAGCACTGTGATTTTTGGAACTCTTATATTAATTATGAGTTTTGTTATTTCAAATTTAATAAAAAGACAATGCAAAATAGAAAAAATAGTTAAGATTTCTACATTTGTATATATCGGATATATTATTTTAACATTTTCAATACTTTATTTTGTTTTTAAGGTTAACATGATTACGGATATTAAAAATTCTATGGAAAACATTGTAAAATATATGGAAGAATCTTTGAAGAGTGATATAAATTTTTCGAGTAACTCAATTGATTTGTATATTCAAAATTTGAAAAGTGCAACAAATTATTTTATAAGTATTATTCCTGGATTTTTGGTAGTTTTTGCAATATTAATCGCATTTTTTAATACAGTTTTTAGTCTTAAATTATTGAAAAAAATAGGATATGAAATAAAGCAAAATACTAAATTGAATAATTTTAGATTAGGAAATGAATTTAGAGCATTTGCAACAGCTGTGGCAATAGGATATTTAATTTCACTTGTATTTAAAATAAAAAATATAGATTTAGTAATGAAAAATATATCATTTGTATTGATATTTTTATTATTTGGAAATGGTATATTAACGTCAAACTTTTTATTGGAAAGAAAATTTAATCTTATAGTTGCTTATATAATTGTTATATTTGTATTTGTATTTTTACAAGCATATATGATATTTGCTTTTATAGGATTGATGGATTTAATAGTAAATTTAAGGATGGTATTTAATTTAAGAGAGAGTATGAAATGAGTAATAATTTTTTTGATAAAAAATATTTTAATATATGGATAAATCCAATTCTTGTATTAGTTATAACAATAATTTTATTAATATTAAATATATATCTGGGGATAATTGGTATATTTGCTTCATTTATAGCTATAGGTGTAGCTTATGATACTTACAATAAAAAGGATAAAGAGATTAAGAACTATATTGATCAATTGGAAGTTTCATTTGAAGGATTTACAAAAAGCGCAATATTTACAATGCCATTTCCTATTGCAATATTAAATGATAATCATGAATTAGTTTGGTATAATTCAAGATTTAAGGATCTTATAGGGCAAAAGTCTTCATTGATACAGATGAAGATGTATAACATAATACCTGAAATAAATGTTGAAAAATTAAATAGTAGAAATTTCTATAGCATGGATATAGTATATGGATTTAGAAATTATAATGTACAATTTAATTATACAAATCATGATGGAAATAGTCCGATGACATTGTTGTATTTTATTGATACTACTGATAAAGAAAATACTTTGAAAAAATATGAAGATCAAAAAATTGTTTTGATGAATATAAGGCTTGACAACTATGAAGAATTGTCTCAAAACACTTCAAGTGAGAAGAGACCAATTATATTTGCTGAAATAGATAGTAAGATAACTTCATATTTTCATAAATATGGAAGCTACATTAAAAAGAATGATAATAGTAAATATACAGCAGTTGTTCATAATAAAGAATATAATGAAATGGCACAAGAAAAATTTAGTTTTGTTGAAGATGTAAGAAATGTAAGTACTGGAGCATCAATGGCTCCGACTTTATCAATAGGAATTGGTAAAAATGAAGAATCACCTAGAGCTATTGAAAAATCAGCTAACTCTGCGTTGGATATTGCATTAGGTAGAGGTGGAGATCAGATAGTTATTAAATCAAAAGATAAATTGGAATATTTTGGAGGCAAAAATCAAGCGACAGAAAAACGTACAAAAGTTAAAGCAAGAGTAGTAGCTCATGCATTGATGCAACTAATAGATAAATCTACAGATATTTATATATCAGGACATAAAAATCCGGACATGGATTCATTTGGTTCAGCTTTAGGGTTATGGCATGTTGCTACAAAAAGAAACAAGATAGCATATATAGTTTTATCGGAAATAACACCTGCAATTAGAAATTTATATGATTATGCTGTAGAAGAAATAGAAGGATTGAGAGAACATATTATTGTTCCTGACGAAGCTTTTGAGAAAATAAAAGAATCTTCATTAGTTATAGTTACAGACAATCATAGGAAAGCGTCAATTGAAGAACCACGTATGCTTGAAAAAACAAAATCTGTTGTGATAATTGATCATCATAGAAGAGGTAGTGATTATATTGATAATGCTATATTAAATTATATAGAACCATACGCATCATCAGCTTCAGAATTAGTTACAGAAATGCTTATGTATATGGATGAAAAGATAGAAATTGACAAAACGATTGCAAATGCACTATTTGCAGGGGTTGTTGTTGATACTAAGAGTTTTAATCAGCAAACTGGAGTTAGAACATTTGAAGCAGCTGTAGTGCTAAAAGATAATGGAGCAGATCTAGGTATTGTAAATAAACTTATGAGTGAAGATTTACAAATTTTGAAATATAGATCTGAAATAATATTAAATTCTCAAATATATAAAGATATATACATCTTTGGGGAATTTAATCATGATTATGAAGAATCAACACTAATCGCATCGCAAGCTGCAGATGAAATGATGAGTATTGGAAACATTAAAGCATCATTCGTATTTACAATTTCAAAAGGGAGGATACATATTTCTGCAAGATCTTACGGGGATGTATCTGTACAACTTATTATGGAAAAATTGAATGGGGGTGGACATAGAACAATGGCTGCTACTCAAATAGATTCAACAATAGAAGAAGCAAAAGAATTGCTTAAAAAAGCAATTTCTGAATATGAACAGGAGGAAGATTAATGAAAGTTATATTAAAAGCGGATGTTAAAGGTTTAGGGAAAGAAGGCGAATTAGTAAATGCAAAGACAGGTTATGCAAGAAACTTTTTATTTCCAAATAAATTAGCTGTAGAAGCAACTAAAGAAAATAAAAAAGCTTGGGAAGAAGAATTAAGAATTAGAAAAGAAGAGTTTGAAGCAAATAAAGCCGAAGCAGAACAATTAAAAGAAAAATTAGAAACATTATCAGTAGTTGTAAAGAAAAAATCAGGAAATGATGGAAGATTATTCGGATCAGTAACATCAGGAGATATTGCTAAAGCTTTAGAAGAAAAAGGAATAGAAATAGATAAAAAGAAAGTGGAATTGAGTGATAACTTAAAAATAGCTGGGATTTATACAGTTAAAGTTAGAGTTTTCCCGGAAATGTTGGCAGATTTAAAAGTAGAAGTAAAACCAGAATAATCGGAGAAATATATGGAATCAAATTACGCACCAAGTGATATAAAAACAGAAAAAGCCATTTTAGGGCTTGTAATAGTTCATAATGATTTGGTGAATTTATTATTAGAAAAAATTAAAAGAGATGATTTCTATGATTTAAGAAATTCTGTAATTTATGATGCCATATCTGAATTGAGTTTTGAAAATTCTCCAATAGATTTTAATATGATTAATGATAAGCTAAGTTCTAAAGGTACACTTGCAGATGTTGGAGATGAGACATATGTAATGACTTTATTAGATAGTACTTATTATAGAGCTAATTATGACTCATATTTAAATATAGTAAAAGAAAAGTCTATGCTTAGAAAATTACTAACATTTGGAGATGATGTAATTAATAAAGTTCATACTACCAAAAATTCATCAGAGGAATTAATAGGAGAATTTTCAGAAAAACTATTTAAATTAAGTAGCTTTGATAATAATGAAGGACTTGTTAAACTTGAAAATACAATGGAAGAGGCGTTTAATCATATATTGGAAATGTCTCAAAATGATGGAGATATCACAGGAGTTACAACTGGTTTTAGAGATCTGAACAGACAATTATCAGGTTTGCAAAATTCTGATATGATTTTATTAGCAGCTAGACCATCAGTAGGGAAGACTGCTTTAGGAATTCATATGGCACTTAATGCAGCTTTAGCTGGGAAAAAAGTAGCAGTATTTTCACTTGAAATGAGTAGAAGACAGATATTTCAAAGGATTTTATCGATTATAACAAATGTAGAATTGCAATATATAATATCTGGCAAAATCCCTGAAGAAGATTGGCAATTATTATATGAAAAATCAAATATAATCCCAAGTATTGACATGTATGTTGATGATACAGCAAGTATTTCTCTAACAGAACTAAGAGCAAAATCTAAACGTATGAAACAAGAACATGGTATAGATTTGATTCTTATTGACTACCTTCAATTGATGACGACTGATATTGGTAGAAATGAAAATAGACAACAAGAAATATCAAATATTTCAAGAGGATTAAAGGCGCTTGCAAAAGAATTAAATATTCCGGTATTGGCACTTTCACAATTATCAAGAAAGTCTGAAGAAAGAACTAATAAAAGACCGATGCTATCTGACTTAAGAGAGTCTGGGGCTATCGAGCAAGATGCTGACGTTGTAATGATGTTATATCGTGATGATTATTACAATGAAGATTCAGAAGAGCAAAATACAATTGAAGTTATAATTGGTAAACACAGAAATGGTCCAACTGGCACTGTTAAATTATACTTTAAGAAAGAAAATACTAAATTTTATGACTTTGAGCATATGCAAGAAAATGAGTAGAGAATATATATTAGAGCCACTAAAAAAAGAACATGGCTTATTATTAAAAAATTGGGCGGATCATCAAGATCCGTTGTTTATCGGATACAATTATAGTGATTTATCTGATAAAGAATTAGATATTTGGTTTAAGATGAAGCAAGAGCGTAATCATGCTTTATATTTTTCAATATTTAATAAAGATAGAGATTTAGTTGGATATATCGGTGCAAAAGAAATTAATAAAGTTTTAAGGACTGCTAAATTAGGCATAGTCCTTAATTCAAAATTTATTTCTAAAGGTATAGGATCAATTGTTTTGGGTGAATTTTTAGAATTATATTTTAAGAGTTTGAACATGAGAAGATTAGATTTAGAAGTAAATGCTTGGAATTTAAGAGCAATTAACTTATATAAAAAGTTTAATTTTAAGATGCATTCTTCCGAATATATCAAATTTGAAAATCAGGCTATTGATATTAATAAAGAAAAATATAAAGGATATTTTGAAGAGCGCAATGGTGCTATTTTTACAAAAATATATGAGATGAGATTAAAAAGACAGGAGTATTTAGATGAAATTACAGATTGAGCAAAATATTATCGATTTGGGTACAACACCTATTGAAAATATGTTTATAAATACTTATTTGTCTTTTGCAAATGAAGTACAAATTAAAGTATATCTATATGCACTTTCTGTTGCATATAGTGAAAATCAAGAAATTTCAAATGATAATATTGCTATCGAAATGAAGTTAACAGAGGGGCAAGTTGTTGATGCGTGGCAATATTGGATTGATCAAGGATTGGTAGAACAAGATGGAGATAAATATATATTTAAATCTGTTAGAACACAATATTTACAATCCATGTATGGTATGAATCAGAAAAAGGGTAATACTTTTGCGAGAAGCACTTTTGAAAAAGATTATATAGAAAAAGAAGAAATTTATAATAATTCTGTTGAGTCAGTTGAAAGTAGACAACTTATTGAAAATATTGAAGAGTTTATATCTCAAGGACAATATATTCCTTTGAAGTTAAATCCTAGAGAAATCAAGAAAGTATTAGGGACTATGAATGATTTTGGAGCTAGTACAGATTTCATATCATATGCATATATGATGGCGTCCAATATTAGAGGAATAAAATCGGTAGATCAAATAATGGCTACAATTAGAAATTGGATGATTGATGGCGCTACGGATATTGAAAAGCTTGAAAAATATCTTGAACAAAAAGAAAATAATGAAAAAGAAAAAAAATCAGAAATTAAAAATATTAAATCTTCATCTAAAAAGGTTTCACTTGCTGATAAAGATGACAGGATGAGTAAGGAAGAGAGACTAAAATTTGTTCAAGAAAAAATGAATAAGAAGCTTCCAACTAGAAGAAGGAAATAACCATGAAAACAGTTCAAGAAATATTAGAAGATAGAAGAAGGCAAAATGAAATCAATTTGGAAAATAGGATTGATGAAGTTAGAAAAAAAGTGCCTAGAATTATTGAAATTTCAAATGAAATAAAAATAAAAAATATCCAAAGAATTAATAATCTTATTGAAAAAAAATCATCTGACGATATATCGAAAGAGATTTCTAAATTGATTTCTGAAAAAAATATTTTGATGGAAAAAAATAATATTCCAAAAGATTATTTGGAAATGAAATATCATTGTGATATATGCCACGATACAGGAGTTAACGGAACTAGGATATGTGAATGTAGAAAAAAACTTGAAGTTCAAAAACTGTATAAAGATAGTGAAATTGAAGAAATCATAAGAGAAGAAAATTTTGATAATTTTAATTTGAATTTGTTTAGAAAAGATAGACAAAGTAATGAAAATATAAGTCCATATGAAAATATGAGGGACTTAAAAGAGCAATTTTATGATTATGCAGTTAATTTCAGCAGAGACTCTGTAAATTTATTTTTATTTGGTCCAGTAGGTACGGGTAAAACTTTTATGATTAATAGTATTGCGAAAGAAGTATTAGATAGAAATTTTTCAGTTGTATATCTTTCTGAATCAGATCTTGTTAATTTGATTTTAGAGTACAAATTTGCATTTTCCAATCAAAAATCAGATCTTTTGCCAAGGATAAATTCAATATATGATTGTGATTTACTTATAATTGATGATTTAGGTTCAAATAATATAAATGATAATACAAAGTCGGCTGTTTTCGAAGTGTTAAACAAAAGAATTGTAAAAAAACTTCCAGTAATTATATCATCAAATTTGGATACAGAAGATGTTAGATCCATATATGATACGAGAATCTCTTCACGTATCGTAGGAGAATTTTATCAAAAATATTTTTATGGAAATGATGTAAGGATAAAAAAATGAGTTATATCTTAAGGGATGAATTTACTAGATTAAAAAAGTATAATATTGAAGAACTTGGTATAAAACCTGAGATTATTATTGAAAATCAGGCATTGAAAGTGTTGAAAAATATCGATTTAATTAGAAGAAACACTTTTGCTATAGTTTGTGGACTTACAAATAATGGGGCTATCGGATTAGCAATTGCAAGAAATCTATTAGCACTCGGAAAACAAGTTGAAATTTATATTATCGATAATAAAGAAGGCATAACAGAAGATTTTGAATATCAATTTAACTTGGTGAAAAAACTAAATATTAAAATAAATGATCTTGAAACATTGGAAGAATTGCAAAATTTATCCAGTGACTTAAATAGAGTTAACACTATAATCGATGCAATTACAGGTTTGGAATATAAATTTATTTTCAATGGTACGACAGAATATATTATAGATACTATAAATAAATCAAGAATTTACACTATATCAGTAGATATTCCATCAGGATTGGATTCTGATGATGAAAATTCAAATCTAAAATGTATAGATTCAGATGTGATAGTTACATTTCATAAATTGAAAAAAGGATTAAATAAAAAACATAGAATTAATAATATAGAAATTATTGTGGAAAATATCGGATTATTTGAGAGAGGTAAAAATGTTAGATATTAAGCTTATCAGAAAAGATAAAGATAAAGTTATAGAAGGATTAAAAAAGAGAAATGGGGAATTTCCTATTCAAGAAATTATTGATCTAGATGAAGAAAGAAGAGCTTTAATTACAGAGGTAGAAGCTAAAAAAGCTGAACAAAATCAAGTTTCAAAATCAATTCCACAATTGAAAAAAGAAGGAAAAGATGTGGCTCCTATCTTTGCTCAAATGAAGGAATTGTCAGCAGAAGTTAAGGAAATGGACGAAAAAGTAAGAACTATAGATGCTGAAATTAGAAATAAATTATTATACATACCAAATATTCCAAATGAAGAAGTTCCTCTAGGAAAAGATGACAGTGATAATGTTGAAATTAGAAAATTTGGAGAACCAAGAAAATTTGAATTTGGACCAAAAGCTCACTGGGATTTAGGTGTTGATTTAGATATTTTAGATTTTGAAAGAGCTGCTAAGGTTACAGGTGCAAGATTTTCAATATTTAAGGGCTTAGGAGCAAGATTAGAAAGATCTATAGCTGCATTTATGCTTGCAACACATACTGAAGAATCAGGATATACTGAATTATCTGTTCCATATATGGTAAACAGAGACTCTATGATTGGTACAGGGCAATTGCCAAAATTTGAAGAAGACGCATTTTACTTACCAAGTAAAGATTTCTTCTTAGTTCCAACAGCTGAAGTTCCTGTAACAAATTACAGAAAAGAAGAAATTTTATCATACGAAGAATTACCAGTGAAATATACTGCATATACACCATGTTTTAGACAAGAAGCTGGTTCAGCAGGTAGAGATACAAGAGGTTTAATAAGAAATCATCAATTTGATAAAGTTGAATTGGTAAAATTAGCGAAACCAGAAGATTCATATGAAGAATTGGAAAAATTAACAGCAGATGCTGAAAAGATATTACAATTATTGAATATTCCATATAGAGTTGTGATGCTATCATCAGGAGATTTAGGATTTTCATCAGCTAAGACATATGACATTGAAGTATGGATGCCATCATATGGTAGATATGTTGAAATTTCATCATGTTCAAACTTTGAAGATTTTCAAGCTAGAAGAGCAAACTTGAGATATAGGGATGGAGAAGGAAAAGTAAACTTTGTTCATACATTAAATGGTTCAGGATTGGCTGTTGGTAGAACATTTGCAGCTATTTTGGAAAACTACCAAAATGAAGATGGTTCTATAACAATTCCTGAAGTTTTAAGATCATATATGAATAATAAAGAAAAAATTTCAAAATAGGAAGTTAAAGTGTCAGAAAATAAAAAAATTGTGTTAACTGGCGGTGGTACCACAGGCCATGTTTCAGTAAATTTAGCACTTATACCATTATTAAAAAAAGAAGGATGGGATATTTATTATATCGGATCTAAAAAAGGTATAGAAAGAGAACTGATTAAAGATATTGAAGGGGTAAAGTATATTCCAATTTCTACTGGAAAATTGAGAAGATTTATTTCATTTAGAAACTTTTTAGATATTTTCAAAGTTATGTGGGGAATATTACAATCTATATTTATAATATTTAAGATTAGACCATCGGTAATTTTTTCAAAAGGAGGATTTGTTTCTGTGCCAGTTATAGTTGGAGGATGGTTCAGCCGTGTACCTTCAATTGCACATGAATCAGATTTAACACCAGGACTGGCTAATAAATTAGTTCAACCATTTGTAAAAACTATATTTACAACATTCCCAGAAACAGAGAAATATATAAAATCTGGAAAAGGTAAGTTTTTAGGGCCGGTAATCAGGGAAGATTTGAAAAATGGAGATAAAGATTCAGCAAAAAAATGGTTAAACATAAATAATGATAAACCAACACTATTGGCTATGGGAGGCTCATTAGGAGCTGAATTTATAAATAAGACGATAATAGATAATTTAGATTATCTAACTTCTAAATACAATGTTATCCATGCAACTGGTAAAAATGGATATAACCCATCAATTCAACATGACGGATATTATCAATTTGAATATATTAAAGAAAATTTAAAAGATGTATTTGCTTTATCAGATATTGTTATTTCAAGATCTGGTTCAAATGCAATTTTTGAGTTTTTATACTATAAAATTCCTATGATTTTGATTCCATTACCAATGACTCAATCAAGGGGAGACCAAATTGATAATGCTAAATCATTTGAAAAAAATGGATTTGCTAAAATGATTATGGAAGAAGATTCAAATAGCGAGAAATTATTGAGTTTAGTAGATGAAATGTTTGCTGAAAAATTGGGATTTATTTCTAAAATGAATAATTTTAAATTTGATGAAAATGTATTAAAAATTTATAACAAGTTAAAAGAGATAAAAAAATAAATTAATTATAATAAATTATTGCAAAAAGGTTACAAAACATATATAATTGTTTTGATAAAACTTTAATTATAAATAATTATGAAAGAGGAGAAATGAAGAAAAAATATATAAAAAATATATGTATACTTTCATTATCCGCTGTAGTAACTGCTGGAGCACTATTTTTTCCTAAGTTATCTTCAGCCGATAGTGAGAGATATGTCGTAAATAGTAGAATAAGTGTTTATACAAATGCGTATGATGCAAAGACTAGAAAAAACTCTACAGGAAAGTGGGGAGCTGGAACATATTATGTTTATAGAAGATTTAATGGATCTATAAATATTACTGATGTACAAGGAGAACCAGGGGGATGGATTAATCCTGACGAAAATTCTCAAAGATCACAAAACACTCAAAATAATAAAAAAAGTGTTGTTTATACATCAAATCAAAAGGTAGTAGTGGCAAATAACGGAAAGATGTCATTGACAGCGAACACTCCAGTATACATATCATCCTATGATGCTAAAAATAAAGTAAATCAAAGAGGGACATTCTTCCCTGGAGATTACTATATTTATAGGGAATATGATGGAGCATTTAATTTATCTAAGACAAAAGGTGAACCAGGAGGTTGGATATACTTTGATAGTTCTATAAAACAAAGTGTAAGTAAACCAAGTAAGTTACCAGAAGTTAAAGAAACAATAAAAGAATCTAAAAAGAATATGGAAGTACATTCTAATAATAAAAAAGTGGAAGTTGCTAAAGCTAACGAATATGTATTAAAAGGAGATGTAAGAGGATTTATCTCATCATATGATGCTGTTAATGGATCAAATCCTGTTAATACTGTTAGAGCAGGTAAATACTTTGTATTTTCAAGATATAATGGAATGATAAATGTTACAACATCTAAAGATGTACCGGGATCATGGATTAATCCAAATCATGTAAAAGTTTCAAATGCTAAACCTGCACCAAAGCCAGCACCTAAACCAGAATCTAAAAAAAATAAAAAGAAACCAGAAATAGATATTGTTAAACCTGAAGAGAAATATCAAACTGATGTAAAAAATCTTTCAGATGAAGCTATGATTTTAGTGTTCAAGAAAAATAAAAAAGAAATTAAAGCAGTTGATATTTCTGAGTGGAATGGAGATACAATTTATTGGGACAAATTAAAAGCTAATGATATAAAAGGTGTTATAGTTAGAGGTGGATATAGTACAGATATCGATGCAAATGCAAGAAAAAATATAAGAGAAGCATTAAATCATGGATTACATGTAGGAGCTTATTGGGCAATGTATCCAATAAGTGAGGAAGAAGCTGTAAAAGAAGCTAGAACATTTAATAATTTAATGAGTGAATTTAAAGGAGAAATAGAACTTCCATTGTTTGCAGATTTTGAGTATTTTAGTGATAAATATGCTAATAGTCAGGGCGTTTACTTAAATAAGAAAACTCGAACAGATATCGTTATTAAATTTTTGGAAACATTAAAATCTTATGGATGGTACGTAGGAAATTATGCTAATGTAGATTATATGGAAAATTATTTTGAAGCAGATAGATTAGAGCATTATGATTTATGGTTAGCTGATTGGAGAATAAACCCATCTGAAAAATGGTTAGAAAAATCAGGAATTCATCAATATTCATCAGAGGGTGAAAAGGTTGGAAATGGATCTACATCAACAGATATGAACAAAATATTTTATGATTATCCATCTATTATAAAAAATCTAGGATTTAATGGATTTATTAGAAATGTAGACATCAATAAAATTAAGTCTCATAAACCAGAAACACCTAAAGCTGCTAAGAGTAAATCTGTGACAGATTTAGCTTATGAAGTATTAAATAACAAGTGGGGAGTATGGCCTGATAGACAGGTTAGACTTGAAAAAGCGGGATATAACTATCATGCAATTCAAGATAAAGTTAATGAAATTTTAGGATATTAATAATAAAAAATCCTTTGCCAAATGTCCATAAGTCACAAAATTAGTATTTTAATTAAATTAAGTTCTTTGTCAAATACCCATAGGGCACAAGTAGTGCTGGTAAAGAATTAAAGTAACATATTGAGAGAATTAGATAGTAAAATTTCTAATTCTCTTTTTTTTTAATTTCCTTTTAATTTTAGTATTTAGTAAAAAAGCTATTACAAAATAACATTTTTAATTATTTTGCAATAGCCATTATTATATTATAAATTAATATGATTTAGAACTTCAATAATTTCTTCCATTCTCATGGATCTTGAAGCTTTTACTAAAACAAGTGAATTTTTTGTAATCAAGAATTTAGCTTTATCTATTAGTTTATCTTTTGTATCAAAGTAAAATACACGATTACCATCAAAGTGTTTAATAGCTTCATCATAAATATTTTTACTTAATTTTCCATAAAGTAGTAAATAATCAACATTTTCAGGTGATATTTCTCTACCTATTTCTTTATGCAGTTCAACTTCGTTATCTCCAAGTTCTAACATATCCCCTAAAATAGCTATTTTTCTAGAATATCCAGTTAATAAATTAGCTGTCTCCAATGCACTTCTTAAAGATTGAGGATTGGATTTATAGCTGTCGTTTAGTATGTCAAATCCCTTACATGGTATTAATTCTGATCTCATTTTTGTGATTTCTTTTTTTCCTAAAGCATCAATAATAGTTTGTTTGTTAACATCGAAAAGTCTACCTATTATTATTGCGATGGTTGAATTAAGAATTTGATGACTTCCTATTAGTGGAATATTAAATACATATCCATTTATATTAAATACACTTCCATTTTTATTTGATTCAATAATTTTAATGACAAAATCTGAATCTTCTCTAGTGCCAAAACTAATAGTTTTTTGCTTTATATTAATAGATTTTACTTTTTCTCTTAAAATATCATCATCATTATTGTATATGAAAATACCATCTTCTTTTAATCCATCAATTATGTGAAGTTTTTCTTCTGCGATGTTTTCTTTAGTTTTAAGTTGTTCTAAATGAGAATCACCAATATTTGTAATTATTGCTATATCCGGTTTTGCCATATTGGAAAGTACTTCTATTTGACCGAAACCATCTGTTCCCATTTCTACAACCCCAACATCGGTATGCTTATCAAATCTTAATAATGTTCTAGGTACACCGATATGATTATTTAAGTTTCCAATAGTTTTCTTTACGATTAAATCTTTTTCTAAGACACTTGATATTAAATCTTTAGTTGTAGTTTTACCGTTTGATCCTGTAATAGCGATTATTTTTAATTTATCTAAACCTTTTACATAATTTGTTGCTAAATCTATAAATGCTTGATTTGTGTTGTTAACCCAAATTATTGGTTTATTGTTTGGATTATCATATTCTCCATATTTAGAAAATGTAGCGGCAGCACCTTTGTTAAAAGCTTCATCAATAAATACGTGACCATCAAATTTTTCACCAATAATTGGCATATACATATCATCTTGCTCAATAGTTCTTGTGTCTATTGAAACTAAATCAATATTTGTATCTCCAAATTTTAAATCATTTAATGTTCCACCACAAAGGGAAGCAATTTCATTTAATTTTAAATTAAGCATTTTTTGACTCCTCTAAGGCTAAATTTATAAGAATATCTAAAAATTCAGAGTAAGTTGTGCGATCTGTAACTTCCCATAAACCTGCTGATAAGGATGTTGGAGTCATACCAGGGAATGAATTTATTTCATTAACATAGAAATCATGATTTTCATCCATGAAGATATCTACTCTAGCAAATCCTTTACATCCTGTTACTATATAAGCGTCTATTGCTAATTGTCTAACTTTATCTTCATCAGATTTTGGTAATTTATGAGGTACATTTATAACTAGATTTTTATCTAAATATTTTGCTGTATAGTCAAAAAGATCTCTTTCTGTATAATATGATCCTGGAAGAGATGCTTTAGGTTCTCCATTTCCAATTACAGAAATTTCCAATTCTACACCAATTTTTGCTTCTTCAACAAGAACTTTATTATCATACTTAAATGCTTCTTCAATTGCTTCTATTATATTATCTATATTTGCTTTTGAAACACCAATTGATGATCCATTGCTTGCAGGTTTTACATATACATTTTCTCCACAAGTATCAAAAATATTTGATAATAGGGAAGATTTGTCTTCATATCTTAAATATCTATTTTTTGTAACTAAATAATACTTTGCTTGAGGAATATTATTTAATTCAAAAATATCATTTGTAAGAGATTTATCGAAACAAACTGCTGATGAGGCAATTCCATTTCCTACATAATTTAATCCTAATGTTTGTAAAAATCCTTGTATTTGACCATCTTCACCAGTTGTTCCGTGAATACATGGAATGATTAAAGGATTATCTAATTTGTTTATATAAGTTAAAAAATTTATAATTGATTCATTTTTGTTTAATTTTGTATCAGTTTTAATATCTTCTGAGTCAATGATATCTTCAGTATATTCGCCGATTGGCACGAATTTTCCGTCTTTAGTAATATATGTATAACTTACATTATATTTTTGTTTGTCTAGATGGTTAATAATAGATCTTGCAGATCTAAGAGAAATGTCGTGTTCACTACTTTCGCCACCACATAGAATATGAATATCCACTGTTCCCCCTAAATTTTTTCATAATATATAAATATACTATAAAAGAGGTAATTAGGCAACTATGCCCAATTACCATCCTTAAATACTTGTACTTCAGTACCGTCTTTTTTCTTTCCAACGATATTTAAATCTTTTGTACCAACCATGAAATCAACGTGAATGATTGATTGGTTTACGCTATTTTTTTCTAATTCTTCAGGAGTCATATCATTTCCGCCTTTAATTGTTGTGGGATATGCTGCACCTAAAGCTAAGTGGCATGATGCATTTTCATCAAATAGTGTATTAAAGAATAAAATATTTGAATTTGAGATAGGGCTACCAAATGGAACTAAAGCAACTTCGCCTAGTCTTCTTGATCTATCTTCATCTTGATTTAATAATTCTTCTAAAGCTTGTCTTCCCACTTTAGCATCAAAGTCAACAACTACACCATCCTTAAATTCTACCCAAAATTCATCGATGATGTTTCCATTATTTGCTAAAGGTTTTGATGAAAATATTTTTCCATCAACTTTATCTCTCATTGGCATTGTGTAAACTTCTTCAGTTGGCATGTTTGGTAAAAATGCTTCGCCTTTTGCGTTTTGAGTTGAAGCTGCTCTCCAAATATGTCCATTTGGTAAACCGATTGTTAAGTTTGTACCATTTGAAGCTGTATAGTGTAAAGATTCAAAATCCATTTTATTTAACCAATCAGCTTTAGCTGTTAGATTTGAAATATTATCTTTCCATGATTGAACAGGATCTTCTTTATTAACTCTTGTTGTTTCAAAAATTGCTTCCCATAGTTCAGAAATAGGATCTTCACTATTTGGAAATACTTTTTTTGCCCAACCTTCTGTTGGAGCTGAAATAATTGTCCATGATGTGATATCATTCATTCTATATTTTTTCAAGTCATTCATTTTTGTGCTTAAAGCATTTGCTACAGCATGAATTTTTTTAGGATCGATATCTTTTAATAATTCAGGATTTACTCCACGAATAAATAATTGTTTTACACCATTTTTCAATAATGTTTCAGCTTTTTCATAATCATAGTCTGCAACTTCTTGTAAATCTTCAGTTGTTCTATATGTGTAATCCATTAATTTTTTAGCATCATCTTCCCATTCAACGATAACTTTATGAGCTCCAGCTGCATAAGCTTCTCTTACAACTTCTCTGGCTAAATCTGCTCTATCAACTGGAACATAGATTTGAACAGTATCTCCAGGTAAAACATTTAAGCCAACTTTTATGGATAATTCTGCTAATTTTGCTATTTTTTCTTGTAAATTCATAATTCCTCCAAACTAAGCCCAGTTTCCGTTTTTGAAAACATCAACTTTGTTTCCATCGTGTTTAATTCCAACTATATCTAAATCTTTAGTACCAACCATAAAATCTTCATGAACTAGTGCGTCATTTACTCCATGTTCTGCTAATTCTTCATCTGACATATTTTCACCATTTTTAATTGTAGTAGGATATGCCTTACCGAATGCTAAATGACATGATGCATTTTCATCAAATAGTGTATTGTAGAATAAAATATTTGAATTTGAGATAGGGCTGTCAAAAGGAACTAAAGCTACTTCACCTAGATATCTACCTCTTTCATCTTTTTCAAAAATAGAAGATAATGTCTCCTTTCCAACTTTTGCATCAAAATCAACAACTCTACCATTTTCAAATTTTAACCAAAATTCATCGATTACATTTCCGTTGTAAACTAATGGTTTTGAAGAATATACAACACCATTTACACCGTCTTTATGAGGAAGAGTAAATACTTCTTCAGTTGGCATATTTGGTACAAATCTTTCACCTCTTGCATTTGTACTCGAAGCAGCAGTCCAAATGTGACCTTCTGGTAGTTCTATTTGTAGGTCTGTACCATTTGATGCTTTATATTGTAAATATTTGAAGTTTTGTTCATTTAACCAATTAGCTTTTGTTAGTAATGTTTCCAAGTGATTTTCCCAAGCTTCTACAGGATTATCTAAATAAACTCTAGTTGTCTTAAAAATTGCATCCCATAAATCTTTTTGAGGATCTTCACTATTTGGAAAAACTTTTTTTGCCCATGCTTCAGTTGGTACGGAAACTACAGTCCATGAGTTGATGTCATTCATGGAATATTTTCTTAAAGGTTGAAACTTTTCAGATTGAGCTTTTGAATATCTCATTAATTTTTCAGGATCTATTCCTTTTAATAATTCTGGATCTTCGGCACTAATAGCAATTCTTTTTTGTCCTCTCACTGCATATGATTCCATTCTGTCATAAACATATTGAGGGATATTTTCTAGCACTTCTATAGGTGAATGTTCTAATGATAATCTTGAAATTTGTCCATCAACCCAATTTATCACAACTTCCTTTGCACCAGCCTTATACGCGCTTTCTGTAAGCATCCTTGCAAACTCAGCTCTTTCAACTGGACATCCGATAGAAATGATGTCTCCTTTTCCTACATTTGCTCCGACTTTTATTATTAATTCAGCATATTTTTTTAAATTTTCATTGAAATTCATAATTCCTCCAATTTTTCATATTAAATTTATTATAGCACTAATTGAAACAATTTTCGAATATTGATAATATATATGCTGTGTGATAAAATTAGAGATAATAATGCCTGAAAATAGGCGAATTTTACGGCCAATAAATATAAATTTGGTGACTAAAATGAATGGAGAAAATTATGAATGATTTAAAGAAGAAAATTCAACATTGGCAATTTATCAATTTTGGATTGCTATTATTTGATATAGCTGCTATTCAATTTGGTTTCTTATTTGCTTTAATGTTGAGATTTGATTTTAGTTATACAACAATACCAAGTATATATATTAAAAATTATATGGAAATGACACCGTATTATACGGTAATTACTTTAATAGTTTTTTATATATTAAAAATGTATAAAAGTCTATGGAGATTTGCAAGTGTTCCAGAACTATTTAAGGGAATATATTCATTTTTCATTACAACTGCTATACATTATGTTATAGCTTTGATATTCAAATTTAGAATGCCTGCATCATATTTTATAGTTGGTGGATTAGTTCAATTTTTAATGGTAACAGGAGTGAGATTTGCATACAAAATTTATTTAATTTTGATTACAAATAGAATTGATTCAGTTTCTGAAAAATTAATAAATAACGTGTTGATTGTTGGTGCTGGAGAAGCGGGGAGAATGATCGCACATGATATAAGAAATTATGAAAAAGAAAAATATATTGTTAAAGGTTTTATAGATGATAACCCAAATAAATGGGGAAGATATATTTTAAGTATACCAATTTTAGGAAATAGAGATACGATACTTTCAAATTCAGTAAAATACAAAATAGATACTATTATAATAGCTATCCCTTCAGCAAGTATTGAAATGAGACAAGATATTATAAATATTGCTAAGGAAACAGGTGCAAAATTAAAGATAATACCTTCTATTCCAGATTTGTTGGATAGTAACAATGTAACTATGAAGCAATTAAAAGATGTTCAAATAGAAGACCTTTTAGAAAGAGATTCTATAAAAATTAACACAGCTGCTACAATGAGAAATATTTCAGGAAAAGTAGTTTTAGTTACAGGTGGAGGAGGAACTATTGGTAGTGAACTTTCAAGACAGATAGCTCAAAATAATCCAAAACAATTAATTCTATTTGATATTTATGAAAATAATACATATGAAATTGAACAAGAATTAAGAAGAAAATACAAAGATCTTAATTTAGTTGCTGTTATAGGTTCAGTTAGAGAGCAAAAAAGATTGGACGATGTATTTAATCAATATAGACCTAATATTGTTTATCATGCAGCAGCACACAAGCACGTTCCTTTAATGGAAGTAAGTCCAAATGAAGCTATAAAAAATAATATTTATGGAACATTTAATACAGCATACGCTGCATTAAGATATAATGTTGAAAAATTTATTTTAATCAGTACGGATAAAGCTGTAAATCCTACAAGCGTTATGGGCACAACAAAAAGAGTTTGCGAAATGATAATTCAAAGTATGGACTATGTTATAAGAAACAAAGATTTATCAAAACTGCCAAAACTTGATATAATTAATCAAGGTAAATTGAGAGATTTTGATTGTAAATTTGTAACTAACTTCGTTGCTGTTAGATTTGGAAATGTTTTAGGAAGTAATGGTTCAGTTATTCCATTATTCAAAAAACAAATTGCAGAAGGTGGACCAGTTACTGTAACTCATAAAGATATCATTAGATATTTTATGACAATTTCAGAAGCTGTAGGATTAGTAATAGAAGCTGGATTCTATGCTAAAGGTGGAGAAATATTTGTACTAGATATGGGAGAGCCAGTAAAAATTGATACATTAGCAAGAAACTTAATAAAACTTTCAGGATATGTTCCAGATCAAGATATAAGAATAGAATATACAGGATTACGTCCAGGTGAAAAATTATATGAAGAAAAATTAATGTCAGAAGAAGGATTGAGAAAGACTGAAAATCAATTAATTCATATTGCTCAACCAATAGATTTTGATAATGAGATATTTTTCAATAATTTAATTTCTATGCAAAATCCTGCATCAAAAAATGATGTAACAAATGTATTAAAATATTTAAGCACAATTGTACCGACATATCATTCATCAGAGTCGGATTTATTAAATAATAAAGAAAAATTTGAACAGTTATATAAAACATCTAAATAAAAATAGAAAGGTAGATTAATGTCAGTATTATTAACAGGAGGAGCTGGATATATAGGCTCACATATAGCAGTGGAATTGCTATCACAAGGTAAAGATGTTGTGATTTTTGATAATTTTTCAAACGCATCAAAAAATGTAATTGAAAGAATAAAAAAAATTTCAGGAAAAAATGTAAAAGTATATGAAGGTGATATTAGATTATCTCAAGATTTAGAAGAAGTTTTTGATAATGAAGAGATTGAAGCGGTAATCCATTTAGCTGGATTAAAAGCTGTAGGAGAATCAGTAGAAAAACCTTTAGAATATTATGATAATAATATTTCAGGCACATTAGTTCTTTTAGATACAATGAAAAAATATGATGTGAAAAATATTATATTTTCATCATCAGCAACAGTATATGCTGCAAATAATGGTAAGCCATTTAGTGAAAATGATGAAAAGGGAAGACCAACCAATCCATATGGATGGTCAAAATGGTTTATTGAACAGATTTTAGAAGATTTACACACTTGTGATAATTCATGGAATATAGTAATATTTAGATACTTCAATCCAATTGGAGCTCATAGTTCAGGAATGATCGGTGAAGATCCAAAAGGTATTCCAAACAATTTACTTCCTTACGTAAATAAAGTAGCAGTGGGATTATTACCTAAGCTTATGATTTTTGGAGATGATTATAATACTAAAGATGGCACAGGAGTTAGAGACTATATTCATGTTGTAGATTTAGCTAAAGGACATACTTTAGGATTAGATGTATTGAAACAAAATAATGGAGTATCCATATATAATTTAGGTAGAGGAAATGGAAGTTCAGTTTTAGATATAGTAAATACTTTTGAAAAAGTTACAGGTGTAAAAATAAACTATGAAATTGGGACAAGAAGAGACGGAGATATTGATACTTCAATTTGTGATGCAAGTAAAGCTAATAATGAACTAGGTTGGACAGCTCAATTTGATTTAGCAAAAGCAATTGAAGATGGTTGGAATTGGCAATCAAATAATCCAAATGGGTATGAAGAAAATTAATTAATATAAGAGGAAAAATGAAAAAGTTAAATGTACAGTTTTCACCACCAGATATTTCTGAAAAAGAAATTGAACAAGTGGTAGAAGCATTAAAATCAGGCTGGATTACAACTGGTCCAAAGACAAAAGAATTTGAAAGAAGAATTGCATCTTATTGTGGTACAAATAAAGCTGTTGCATTAAATTCTCAAACCGCAGCAGCAGAGTTAACGCTTAGAGTTTTAGGTGTTGGACCAGGGGATGAAGTTATAACATCAGCATATACATATACAGCAACAGCTTCTGTAATAGATCACGTTGGTGCAAAAATTGTTATGGTTGATACACAAAAAGATTCTTTAGAAATGGATTATGATGCTTTAGAAAAAGCAATCACAGAAAAAACTAAAGTAGTTATACCTATTGATATTGCAGGTATTCCTTGTGATTATGATAAGATTTATGAAATTTTAGAACGTAAAAAATCTTTATATAGTCCATCAAATGATATTCAATCAAAATTTGATAGGGTAATTGTTGTAGCAGATTCAGCACATGGATTTGGATCAGAATATAAAGGTAAAAAATCTGGTTCATTAGCTGATTTTACAACATTTTCTTTCCATGCAGTTAAAAACTTGACTACAGCAGAAGGTGGAGCGGTTACATGGAAGGATGTTGAAGGTCTAGATAATGAGACATTATATAAACAATATCAACTATATTCATTACATGGACAATCAAAAGATGCATTAGCAAAAACTCAACTAGGAGCATGGGAATATGATGTAATGGGTCCATGGTATAAATGTAATCTAACAGATATAGCTTCTGGAATAGGACTAGCTCAATTAGATAGATATGAAGATATGATTGAAAGAAGACACTTTATCATGTTAAAATATAAAGAATCATGTGATAAATTAGGAGTGAAGGTATTAAATCATAAGGACGACATTAAGAAATCATCAGGACACTTATATATCACAATGGTTCCAAATATTACATTAGAACAAAGAAACGAAATTATTATAAAAATGGCAGAAGAAGGTGTTTCATGCAATGTTCATTATAAACCACTTCCGCTATTAACTGCTTATAAAAATTTAGGATTTGACATAAAAGATTATCCAAATGCTTATAATCAATTTGTTGGCGAAATAACATTGCCTCTTCATACAAAACTTACAGACGAAGAAGTAGAATATGTTATTGAAAAATATACAGAAATTCTAAAAGAATATTTATAATCAGGGGTAAATATGAAATTAAAAAAATGGGATGATTTACCAGATAATTTTAAAAATAATCAAGTAAAAGTTTATTATGAAATATTAGAAGAAAAAACATTTAGCTTGATTATTAAGAGATTATTTGATATAGTTCTTTCTTCATTACTAATATTTTTATTATCTCCAGTTATTTTAATTTTATCTATTTGGATAAAATTAGATTCAGAAGGTGAAATATTTTTTAGGCAAGAAAGAGTAACTCAATATGGAGAAATTTTTAGAATTTTTAAGTTTAGAACAATGGTAAAAGATGCAAATAAAATTGGTAGCCAAGTAACCGTTTCTAATGATGCTAGAATAACCAAAGTAGGAAGGTTTATAAGAAAAGTTAGATTAGATGAAATACCTCAACTTATAAATGTTTTTTTAGGTGATATGACTTTTGTAGGCACAAGACCGGAAGTTCAAAAATATGTTGATCATTATACACCTGAAATGATGGCTACACTATTGTTACCAGCAGGCATCACATCTGAAGCTAGTATCAATTATAAAGATGAAGAAAAGATATTAACAGAAAATAAAAATGTTGATGAAACTTATGTTAATATCATTTTGCCAGAAAAAATGAAATATAATTTGGAAAGTATGAAAAAGGAATCTTTTTTATATGATATATCAATAATGTTTAAGACATTTATTGGGGTGTTGAAGTAGATGTTTATGTAATATGAAAGGGAATAAAATGAGTAAAAATATAGCTATAATAATTGCGGGTGGCTCAGGAAGTAGAATGGGACAAGATATCCCAAAACAATTTATTAATGTATATGATAAACCAATATTGATATATACATTGGAAAGTTTTGAAAGACATCCATTAATTGATGCAATAGAAGTTGTGTGTATAGATGGATGGGAACAAGTTTTACAATCATATGCTAAGCAATTTAATATTACTAAGCTAAAATGGATTGTAAAAGGTGGATCTACAGGACAAGAATCAATTAGAAATGGTGTTTACAATTTAGAAAATCATGTTAATGCTGATGATAATATTATTATTCATGATGGAATAAGACCATTAGTTGATGATGCAGTTTTATCAGATGTTATTTCTAAATGTGATAAATATGGAAATTCTGTTACTTCTATGCCATACAATGAACAAATTTTTGTTATTGACGATGAAATTTCAACAGTTAAGTATATACCAAGAGAAACATTAAAGAGAGTATCTACTCCTCAAGCATATAAATTTGACTTATTATTTGATAAGTATCATGAAGCGTTTGAAAAAGAGATAGGAATATATGGTTCTCATTATGTTAATACAATGATGGTTGAATTAGGTGTTAGACTATATTTTGCAGCAGGTTCTGATAAAAATATTAAGTTAACCACTAAAGATGATTTAGAAATGTTTAAAGCTCATTTAAAAGCTGATAAAAATAATTGGTTGAAATAGAGGAATTTATGAATTTATTAAATAATAAAATGTATATCGAAGATTTACAATATGTATCTAATCTTGATTTACCTTGGGAAAAATTAAATAATAGTTCTATATTAATTTCAGGGGCAACTGGATTAATAGGAAGTTTTTTAATAGATGTTATAATGTTTAAAAACAAAGTTGATAGTTTAAATTGTAAAGTATATGCATTAGGTAGAAATGAAAAAAGAGCTAAAGAAAGATTTTCTTATGTAGAAGATCAAAGTCTTTTTGAATTTGTTCAATATGATATTAATAAACCATTAATTAGAGATGATATTGGTGAAGTTGGATATGTATTGCATTTAGCAAGTAATACTCATCCTATACAATATGCTACAGATCCAATAGGTACAATAACTACAAATGTATTTGGAACTTATAACATGTTAGAATTTGCATATATTCACAAAGCAAAAAGATCTTTATTTACATCTTCTAATGAAATTTATGGTGAAAATAGAGGAGATGTTGAAAAATTTGAAGAAACATATTGTGGATATATTGATTCAAATACATTAAGAGCGGGGTATCCTGAAAGTAAAAGAGTCAGTGAAGCTTTATGTCAAGCTTATATAACACAAAAAGATATGGATATTGTTGTTCCAAGACCAACTAGATCATACGGACCAACATTATTAAAGACAGACACTAAGGCTTTAAGTCAATTTTTAAATAAAGGAATATCTAGAGAAGATATAGTTTTGAAAAGTGAAGGAACACAGTATTATTCTTATTGTTATGTTTCAGATACTGTTTCAGGACTTTTAACAATAATGTTAAAAGGGGAAAAAGGTAAAGCTTATAATATAGCTCATGAAGATTCAGATATAATGCTAAAAGATTTAGCTAAAATAATTGCTGATTATGTTGGAACTAAAGTTGTTTTTGAAATACCAGATGCTATAGAAGCTTCTGGATATAGCAAAGCAACTAAAGCTAGATTAGATGGAACTAAGTTAGAAAATTTAGGATGGAAACCAAAATATAGTATAAAAGAAGGTATAGAGAGAACTATAGACATATTATCTTATAATCATTAATAATATAATGATTATAATTTTATTTATAAATAAAATTATAAAATAATATGTTTTATTATTTAAGGTTATTATGAATAAAAATTTAAAAACAGAATTAATACTAAGATTGCTTTTTATTTTAGCATCTATTTTTAGTATGAGTTCATTATTATATCAAAAGGTAGACTTTTTTTATAAAATCATTACTGTATTAAATTTAATAAATCTAATATTAATTTTTGCTCTGAAAATAAAAAACAATTACTGGGATAAAAATTTTATTTATCTGCTTTCTATTTTGTTAGGTACTAATATAGTGTCTACTATTGTAAATAGTGGATCAAATTTTATAGATAATAGTATTCATATTGCATTTATGACAGTATATTGTTTTATGATGGGAATTTATTCACCTAAGACTCAGCAAAAATTATTTAAATTAATAACTTATGTAGTACAAATAGTTGCTTTATTATCAGCTATTTTTACTATGTTAATTTTAATTTTTAGATTTTCATTTGTGTTGTCATTTAAGAGTACATTATCCTATTATGGGGTAATGAACAATAGAATATGGGGTGCTATAAATCCAAATATTAGTGCAATATTTTGTTATATAAGTATTATAACAGCGCTGTTATATCTATATAAATATAAAGGTGACTATAAGATTAACAAATTTTTAAAAATAAATATAATAATTCAATTTATACATTTTTCTTTACAACAAAGTAGAGGAGCTATATTAAGTATGCTCGTAATGATAATTTTGTATTCCATTTTTATTTCAAATGATAGAAGGCTAAAAATAATATTTGCAAAATTATGTATTTACACTATTGGTTTTATTATATCGGTTTTGGCAATTAATTACACTGCGAGTCTTTATATTAATACTTTTAATGTGAAGAAAGTATATGTAAATAAAGACTCTAAACCTTTTATAGCAAATAAAACAAAAGAATTAGAAAGTAAAAATACAGATCCTAATTTAGGTATAAGACTAGGGGATTCAACATCGAGTGGAAGAATTGATATATGGAAAAAAGCAATTGAAATGGCAAAACAAAAGCCAATTTTTGGATATGGAATTAATAATATTCAATTATATTATCCTATGTATTTTAGTGAAAATGTTATATATAATTCATTAAAAGGTGGTAGTTTCCATAATATATTTTTGACTGTCTTAGTAGTTGGTGGAGTTATTAATTTAATTTCTTTCACAGCTTTGATAGGATATATTTCATATAGATTTTTAAAATATTTAATTTATGGAAGAAGTAAATATATTAAATTATTAAATATATTATTCTTTGGAATGATGTTTGGAGAATTATTTGAAAGTTTAATATTATACTCAACTAATTTCATAAGTATATTCTTTTGGACAATAGCAGGATATGGATTATTCTTGATAAATAAAGAAAACTATTTGATAACTCATGAAGAGTAAGGAGAAAAAATGGAAAATATAAAAGAGCTACAACAGAAAGCCTTAGAGATGTATGAATATTTTTCAAAATTTTGTGATGATAATAATTTGAGATACTATGTGTGTGGAGGAGCTTGCATAGGAGCTATTAGACATAAGGGTTTTATTCCATGGGATGATGATATTGACTTATTTATGCCTAGACCAGATTATGAAAAATTAGTATCAATTTGGAATGAAAAAGGTAATAAAGAAAAATATACATTATGTAGAACTAATAAGAATATAAATTACCATGATGGTGGTACTTTGTTAAAAGATAATAATACAACATTTATAAATAGTCATAGTGTAAATGAAGATATCCATCATGGATATATGATGGATATTATACCGTTAGATGGTTGTGCGCCTTTAGGCTTTAAGAGAAAAATACAAAAAATTAATGCAGCTATTTATTCTTTATTTAATGTTCAAAGGTTACCAGATAATCAAGGTAAAAAAATAAGAATGATGTCTAAAGTTGTTTTAGGATTAGTTCCATCAAAAAAATTAAGATATTTTATATGGAAAAAAGCTCAAAAAAATATGAGTAAATATAATTTTGATGAATCAAAATATATTACGGAGTTAGTTACAGGATTTAGATATATGAAAAATGAATATCCTAAAAATGTATTTGATGGATATAAATTAATAAAATTTGAAGATATATTAATTAAAATTCCTAATGATTATGATTTTTATTTAAAAAAAGCATTTGGAAATTATATGGAATTGCCTCCGGAAGATAAAAGAGTTCCTAAACATGATGTAGTTTTTTATGATTTGAATAATTCATACAAAATATATAAAGGAAAGAAGTATTTGGTAAAATAATAATGAAATATATACTAGAACAACCTAATAATAAAAATGTAGATTTAAGAGATTTACAGCTTAAAAATTTAGAAATATTAAAATATTTTGATTCATTTTGTAAAAAACATGACTTAAAATATACACTATGTGGAGGATGTTGCATTGGAGCTTTGAGACATGAAGGATTCATACCGTGGGATGATGATATTGATGTACATATGTTTAGAGAAGACTATGAAAAATTATTTAAATTGTGGTCGAAATTTGCTGACAAAGATAAATATAAAATAGTTAGAACAACTAAAAATGACTATCAAGATACTATGTTAACTCAAATATCAATGAATAATACGACTTTTATAAAAAATAATCAAGTTGATAAAGATATAAATCATGGTATTAAATTAGAAGTAATTCCACTTGATGGTGCTCCAGAATCAAATTTTAAGAGAAAGATACAATTATTTAATGCACTTAAATTTTATTTATATAATAGAGGATTTGCTCCGGAAAATAGGGGAAAATTATTTAATATAGTTGGTAAAATTTTATTATTTTTTAGAAAAACACCAAATTCTAGATATAAATTATGGAAAAGAGCAGAAAAAAATATGACAAAATATTCAATTGAAAGTTCTAAATATATTACAGAATTATGTGTTACTTGGAAATATATGAAAATAAAATATCCAAAAGAAATTTTTTTAGGTGAAAGATTAGCTAAATTTGAAGATGGGTTTTATCCTATTCCTTATAATTCCGAAAAATATTTAAATATGGCATTTGGAGATTATACAAAATTACCAAAAGAAGAAGATAGAAAACCTAAACATGATGCAATTTTGATTGATCTTGATAAATCATATGAAGAATATAAAAATATATATTACTTAAAGGATAAAAGATGAAAAGTGAAAAAAAATTATTATTTAAAAATACATTAATGATGTATATAATGCGATTTTCTACGTACTTTTTTGGTTTTATTTCCGTACCATATCAAACAAGGATATTAGGACCAGATATGTATGGAAAGATAGCATTAGCAATGGCATTAATGGTTTATTTTCAGTTAATAATAGATTTTGGATTTATATTATCTGGAACCCAGGAAGTAGCTAGAAATTCTGATGATAGAAGTGAGTTAAAAAGAATATATTCTTCAATTCAATATTTAAAATTTGGACTGATTATGATTTCTTTTATTGTTTTAACTGTATTTTGTTTAATGGTAAAAAGTTATAGAGATGATTATTTATTTTACTTTTTATTTTTTGTAGGAACAGCTATAAATGGATTATTGCCGGACTATGTATATAGAGGGATTCAGGAAATGAGCGCTGTTACTTATAGAATTATTATATCAAGAACAATATTTACAGCTTTGATTTTTGTTTTCTTAAGAAAACCATCAGATTATATGATTATTCCAGTTATAAATGCGTTTGGCAATTTAGTTGCTTTTGTTTGGTCTATTTTATATTTGAAAAAAACATATAATATTCATTTGGTTAAAGTAGATTATAAAACAATTAAATCTCATATGTTAATGTCTGGATCATTCTTTTTATCAAGAATTGTAGGTACAGTATATACAAGTATGAATTTAATGATTTTAAATTACGTGACACCTATATCTAAAGGATATTATGCTGTAGCAGATAAATTATTTTCAACTGGACAGCAAGCATTATCTCCAATTTCAGATAGTGTTTATCCGTATATGGTAAAAAATAAAGATTTTAAATTAGTTAATAAAATTTTAATAATATTAATGCCTGTTATAATTATTTTCTGCTCAGTATTTTATATTTATGCTGAAAAAATGATGGTATTTATATTTGGGGCTGATTATGCATCGTCTGGAGAAATAATTAGATCACTTTTACCAGCAGCAGTTGCTACATTGCCAGATTATTTATATGGTTTTCCAGTAATGTCTGGGTTAAACATTACTAAACATGCTAATTATTCAGTTTATATTTCTTCAGGAATACACATTATAATATTGCTTATTGCATTTAGAACTGGAAATATTTCCGCCGTATTTTTAGCAAGACTTATTTCATTTACTACAATTATTGATTTAATATATAGAGTAATAATTGTAAGAATATGTTGGAAAAAATATAATAAAGATTATAGAAAAGAGGTTATAAGTGAGTAAGCTTTATCATATTAAGGAAAGTATAAAAAAAACATTAAAAAAAATACCATTATTTTATAGTTTAGGTCATAAAATAATGTTAAATAAAGAGGAAGAAAAAAAAGAAAAACTAAGAGAAAGTTTTAAAAAATATGGAGTTCAAGGAATTAAGGATGTACAAAAATTAATGGAAACTTCAGGTTGGGAGTTTTTCTTTTCTTGTGGTACATTGTTAGGAATTATAAGAGAAAATGGTGTTATTGAACATGATGTAGATTTAGATTTAGCTATAATGGAAAATGAAAATTTTAGTTGGGAAAAATTAGATGAGTTAATGTCAACTATAAATTTTATACCATTTAGAAGTTTTTATTTAAGAGATGAAGTTGTAGAAAAAACATATATTAGAGAAGGGTTACAAATTGATATTTATGTGGAAGAAATTATAGATGAAAATTATATGGAAGCTCCTTTTTTCTATAGAAGAAATCACATAAATTATGTTGACAGAATGGAACATTCAGTAGCTTTTATGAGAGATAAAAGAACTAAAAATATATTGAGAAAGAAAATATTTGATTTTTATGTAAATATACCTGAAAATTATGAAGATATATTATATGGAAATTACGGAGAAAATTGGAGAATTCCAATAAAAAATAACGAAATATGGACAGCGCCAAATTTGATATTCGATAAAAATATAAAGGGATATAAAGTAATGCACTAGAGGAGAATTTATGAATGCACACAATATAAAAAATAAACTTAGTATGGCTATAAATGAACCGTATTATTTTGTAAAATATTATTTTATTTTATTACTAATACAATCATTATTTTTCGTAGAACCTAAAATGCAGAATTTAATAAATTATTTATTTATTATGTGGGGAAGCATAATGATGTTAAATAATTTTGTTTTAAGTAAACAATATTTAAAAATAAAAACATTATATGTATTCTTTGCCTGTTGGATATTTTCAATATTTACAGTCTTTTTGAATAGAGAAGCAGGAAATTTAATATATTCATTAAAAACAATATACTTATTGTCGATAGTGTATTTTATATTTTATACATATTTTAATCTAACAAAGAAAAGTAAAAACGAATCATTATATAGTATTGTAAAACCTCTTGTTATATTACAATTTATATTTGCTGTACTTTCTATTTTGATGTTTATTTTTAATATTTCAGGATATGTTTTGAGACCTGATGAAGGATTTTACTTTGGTGTAAGATATATTTTTAGAAATTCTGGAATAATAAATCCGCTTTTAGCAGGGATTTATAATGATCCAAATTATGGAGTTATAATAAACTTTAGTTCTATACTATTATCTATTTTTATGATTAATAATAAAAGAACGGGTAAATTTTTTAAAGGTATATTATATATAAATATATTACTTGAATTTTATATGTTAGTTTTAGCTAACTCAAGAGCTGCATACATTGGAATGGTAGTATGTATTATTATGATATTATCATTATTAGCATATAACTTTATAAGAAACCACAAAAATGAGTTAAAACATTTATATCATATTGGTGCAATTATAATTATGGTGTTAATTACTTTAATACTAGGGGATTTTATAAGATCTGAATCATATAAAATATTACAAAAGCCCGTAACAAGAGTAACACTTGTATTAAAAAATTCAAAATATGATCCAAAATTAAAAAACTCAAAACTTAATTTTGATAAATTTAATTTAATTATAAAAAAAGTTCCTTTGTCAGATAAGTATATCGGTCTTTATCCAAAATATTTTGAACATTTGGGAGCACATGATGACTCAATAAAATTAAGTATTGATAATAATAATTTTGAAAAAATTTCAGAAGATAAAGAAGATACAGACACAAAAGATATATTACAAGCTGGTAATGGTAGAGTGGGAAGATGGTATGAATCCTTAAAATTAGTTACAAAGCATAGACCTCTAACGGGAACATCATCTAGAGGAACAAAGTATTTTGCGGCTAAATATGCTAGTGAATCAGAACCATTTAGAAGATTAAATGAAGGGCAAGATCCAGTTAATAGTTTAATAAGATTTTTATTACATTACGGATGGATAAGTTTTATTTTATTATTATCATTTGGATTATTTGTAATAGTAAATATAATTAAAAATATTAAAAAATATGAAAAAGTAAATTACAATTATATACTTATTTTTGGACTGGTTGGATATTTGCTAGTTATATCAATGTTTTTATCTGCATTGTTAGATGTATGTAGTTTTTATTCTGCAACATTAGCATTTTTATTAGGATATTTAGAATTTGTTAAACCGCAAGATGAGGAAAAAATTAATGAATGAGTTAATATCAATCATTATACCTGTATATAATGGTGAAAATTATATAAATAGAATGTACAATTGCTTAGTAAATCAGACATATACTAATATAGAAATTATTTTTGTAAATGACGGTTCTACAGATAATAGTAAAGAAATCCTAGAAAATTGTGCAGAAAAAGATAAAAGAATAAAGTTTATAAATAAAATTAAAAATACAGGCGTAAGTGAAACTAAAAATATTGCAATAGATAATGTATCTGGTAAATATATTTTATTTGTTGATATAGATGATGTAGTATCTCACAATATTGTAGAAATATTATATAAAAATATAAAGAAATATAATGCTGATATTTCTTCTTGTGATTTAGAAAAGGTTTACGATAATAATTTAGTATTTGGAAAAATAAACAATGAAGTTTCAATTTTTAATAAAAAAGAATCAATACTTGCTGCTTTAAAAGGAAAAAAATTGAACATGTTTACCACAGCTAAATTATATAAAACTGAATTATTTGATAATATTAGATTCCCAGAAAATATGAAAATGATTGAAGATGCGTATATTTCTTGTGAATTATTACTTAAGAGTAATATGGTTGTTTATACATCTGATAAATTATATAAATATATATTTAGAGATGGAAGTTTAATGAATAGTTCGTTTAGTATAGAAAATGAATTAAATATAATTGAAGTTCAAAAAAGAAATGCACAATTAATATTGGAAGTTTATCCTGAATTAAATGTAGAAGTCCAACAAAGGATTTTATGGGGATATTTTAGATTTTTTGATAGACTTTTATTATCTGAAAAAATTGATGAAAATATGATAAATAAATATAAAAAAGAAATTTATGATAGAAAAAAATATGTGTTCTTAGGAGACTTTTTTAATATAAAAAGGAAAATTTCTACAATTATTTTATTTATAAATTTAAATTTATATAAAAAATTAATAAATAGAAAAGGTAAAAAATTATTTTAAGAATATAAATTTAATAGGGTAAATTACATATCGTAAAAATAGATATGAAATTTACCCTATTTTTATTTGCAAAAATTTCAAAAAAGGTATATTATATATTCATAAAATTATAAAAAGGAGAGTTCATGAATAATATAAAATTTGATATATTGAAAAAATTGTACTTAAATAATAAATTAAATCAAAAAGAGATATCAGAAAAAATCGGAATTTCTGTGGGATTAGTAAATAAAAATTTAAATGAATTGAAATTGGAAAATTATATAGATAAAGACAATAAATTATATGAAAAGTCAGAAAACGTCTTAAATAGTTGTAAAGTAAAAAATGCAATAATATTGGCTGCAGGGTTTGGTATAAGAATGGTTCCGATAAATATGGAACAACCTAAAGGTCTTATCGAGATAAACGGAGAAAAAATAATTGAGAGATTAATAAAACAATTACAAGAAGTAGGTATAACTGAAATTACTGTAGTTGTAGGATTTCAAAAAGAAAAATATGAGTATTTAATAGATAAATTTGGAGTTAATCTAAAGATTAATATGACATATCATGAAAAAAATAATATGCATTCATTAAATATTGTAAAAGAAAAAATTAATAATACTTATATCATTCCATCCGATGTATACTTTTATGAAAATCCATTTTCCAAATATGAAGGATATTCGTGGTATATGATATCTGATACAGAAAAAAGTTCAAGTTATATAAAGGAAAATAGAAAAAGAGAAATAGTAATAACTAAAAATAAAGAATCTGCAAATCAAATGGTCGGAGTTAGCTTTATCTCTAAAGATGATTCCGAAGGAGTAAAAAAAATATTAGATGAATATTCTAAAAATTCTGAATATGATAATTATTTTTGGGAAGATGCATTAATAAAATCAGGATTTAAGTTTTATTCTAAAAAAGTAGCAAATTCTAAATATATAGAAATAAACACTTATGAAAAACTTAGAGAAGTTGATGAAAATTCTAAAGATTTAGAATCAGACAAAATAGACGTAATTTCACAAGTTTTTAATGTTGATAATAACGAAATTGTTGATATTAAAACATTAAAAAAAGGTATGACTAATAGATCCTTTTTATTTACGATAAATAATCAAAAATACATTATGAGAATACCTGGTGAAGGTACAGATAAGTTTATAAATAGAGCTGAAGAAGCAGAAGTATATAATTTAATAAAAGAATACAATCTATGTGATGATATTATTTATATTAATCCAAAAAACGGATATAAAATTACTAAATATATTGAAAATTCAAGAGTTTGTGATTATGAAAATGATTTAGATTTAATAAGAGCTATGAAATTTTTAAGAGAATTTCACTATAAAAAATTAAAAGTAAATCACGAGTTTAATCTTTATGATAAATTAGAATATTATGAAAGTTTATGGATAGTAGATAAATCAATTTATGTTGATTATGAAGAAACCAAAGAAAAAGTCTATAAAATAAAAAAATTTATTGATGAAAACAAAAATGATTATATATTGTGTCATATAGATGCGAATGTTGATAATTACTTGTTCTTTAAAAAAGAAAATTATGAAAAAGAAGAAATTAGATTGATAGATTGGGAATATGCTTCAATGCAAGATCCGTTACTTGATATTGCAATGTTTTGTATTTATTCTTTATTAAATCAAAGATACGTTGATAGAGTAATTGACACATATTTTGAAGGTACGACATTAGAAAAGGACAGAAATTTAATTTATGCATATATTGCTGTAGCTGGATTGGTATGGAGTAATTGGTGTGAAATTAAAAGTCAAATTGGAATTGAATATGGAGAATACTCAATTGCACAATATAGATATGCTAAAGATTATTATAAAATATTAAAAAATAAAGGAATTGTAGACTAATGTACAAAGTAGATAATGCAATAATATTAGCGGCAGGAGCATCGAGTAGATTTGCACCACTTTCCTATGAAATGCCTAAGGGATTAGTTGTGGTTAGGGGAGAAGTACTAATTGAAAGACAAATAAAGCAAATAAAAGAGAAAGGTATTGATGAAATAATAGTTGTTACGGGATATCAATCTGAAAAATTTAATTATTTATCAGAAAAATTTGGAGTTAAAATAATTCAAAATACTCAATATGATAGACGTAACAATAATTCAAGTATTTATGCTGTTAGAGATTATTTGAAAAATTCATATATTTGCTCAGTAGATAATTATTTTAATGAAAATGCTTTTGAAAAATATGTGGAAGAAAGTTATTATTCTGTTTTATATAGTAAAGAATTCATTAATGAATGGTGCGTGTCATATGATAAAGAAGAATATATTACCGGTGTGAAAATTGGTGCAGAAGATTCTTGGTATATGCTTGGTCATACATTTTGGAATGAAAAATTTTCAAAAATTTTTATAGAAATTTTAGAATCAATATATGATGATGAAGATACACATGATTTACTTTGGGAAAGCATATATTTGAATAATCTTGATAAATTAAAAATGAAAATAAGAAAATATCCTAGTGATTATATATTTGAATTTGATTCATTAAACGAATTAAGAGAATTTGACAATAGTTATATTTCAGACACAAGATCTAAAATTATAAAATCAATAGCGGAAAAATTTAATTGTTTAGAATCTGATTTAACTAATTTTGTAGCCACAAAAGACTTTATAAAGGCGAATGGATTTGATTTCACTTTTAAAAATCAAGTTTTCCATTATGATTATGAAACTAAAAATTTAGTAGAAAAAGGAGGAAATAAATGATTAACGGATTTTTATCAGGAATATTGTGGGCGTTAGATACAGTAATTTTAAGTATAGCTTTGGCAAGCACAAACTACATTTCTACACCTGAAGCGCTAATGTTTGCTCCGTTTGTAAGCACATTTTTACATGATTTATTTTCTACTATGTGGATGACAATAATTACCATAGCAAAAAAACAAACAAATGAAATAAAAAGATCGTTGAAAACAAGAAGTGGTAAGATAATAATTTTAGGAGCTTTATTAGGTGGTCCGATAGGAATGTCAGGATATGTAATAGCTATTAATAATATCGGTCCTGGATTGACCTCGATTATATCTTCTATTTATCCGGCTGTTGGAGTATTATTTTCTATTATATTCTTAAAAGAAAAAGTTAAACCAATTCAATTATTTGGCTTGACTATAAGTATTTTAGGGGTAATATTCCTTAGTTATCAAGCAAATGGAGAATTTTCTGAAGGAAACTCGTTTTTAGGTTTCATTGCAGGAGTTGTTTGTTGCGTTGGATGGGCTTCAGAAGCTGTAATAGTTGGATACGGCATGAAAGATGAAGGAATAAGTGACGAAAATGCATTATTTATAAGACAAATTTCCTCAAGTTTATTTTATGGAGTTGTAATCTTAATATTCTTAGGAGCTTGGAAATTTACATTTTCAACATTATACACAAATTCAATATTATATGTATTATTAGCAGGAATATTTGGGACTATGTCCTATTTAATGTATTATAAAGCAATAAATAAAATAGGAGCATCAAAGGCAATGCCATTAAATATAACATATACAGCTTGGGCAGTATTTTTCTCATATATAATATTAAAACAAAGCATAACATTATATAGTATTATTTTAGGTATTGTCATTATTTTAGGTTCTATACTTTCTAGCGTAGATTTAAGACAATTCAGAAAATAATAAATGAAAATATTGACAAATACAGTTTTTATGATAAACTAATTTGGTTAAATAATATTCAGGAGGAAATTATGAACTTTATAGATGTTTTAGTGAAAACACTTCAAACACAAAAAATTAACACAGCAATTTTTGCAAGTTTAGCAATCATTTTATTTGGTTACTATCTTAGAAAAAAAGAAATTTTCAATGAAAATACAGGAAAGATACTTACAAAGGTAGTATTATCAGTATCATTGCCAGCATTAGCATTGAAATCATTTATGGCAGACATCAACCCAGAAACATTAAACAAAGGTATTGGTATTTTAATTTGGGGTATCGCAGTTTATATTGTACTTATTATATTAACAATACCAATGTATGCTCAATATAAAGGGGATGAAAATGATACTTTAAGAATTTTATCTATTTTCGGATCAACAACATTCTTTGGTATTCCAATTGTTACAGCTATTTATGGAGCTCAAGGAGCTTTATATGCATCAATCTTTAACATTGGATATAGAATTTTCTTATATTCATATGCATACATTAAGATGAGCAACTTAAAGATGACATCTGACAATTTGAAGAAGATGTTCTTAAATCCAATTGTTTTAGCAACATTCTTAGGATTATTTATTTGGATATTCCAAGCATATTTACCACAAGTTAATGTAACATTTGCGGATAAGACAGGAAAAATGGTAGAAAAATCAGTGGCATTCTTAAGATTAGATAGAACTTTCCCACAATTTTTCCAAGTATTGACATATTTATCAAGCTTAGCATCACCATTAGCATGGTTAGCAATTGGTTCAACATTAGGATCAGTAAGCTTCAAAACAGCTATTTCAGACAAGAAAACATGGTATTATACAGTTATGAAATTAATAGCTGTACCAGCAATTAACGTAATCGCATTAATTGGTTTAAGATTAGTTGGATTCCCAATTGATTTAGTTGGTTTAGGAACAGTTGTAATCATGATGGCAACACCACCAGCAACAGTAGCAGTAGCATATGCTATTAGTAATGATAAAGATGCTTTATTAGCTTCAAATGCTTCATTATTAGCTACATTAGGAGCAGTTTTAATGGCTCCAATTTGGATAGTTGTTGTACAAGTTTTAGGACACACAGGATTATTTTAATATAATTAGTTAAATTACTTAAATATAAAAGGGGAAATATATGACACTTAAAATTGCATGTTATGGTGTAAGACCAAATGAAGTATCATCATTTGAAAAATATAATAAATATGGATATGATTTGGTTCTTATAGAAGAATTATTAACACATGATAATATTGAAACAGCTAAAGGTTGTGATGCAGTTATGCTGAGAGGTAACTGTGTAGCAGATAGACAAAATTTAGAAAAATTAAAAGAGTATGGAATAGATTTAGTTTTTACAAGAACAGTAGGATTTAATCATATTGATTTGAATGTTACTAAAGAATTAGGACAAAGAGTAGCAAGAGTACCAGCTTATTCACCAAATTCAGTAGCAGAATTGTCAGTAACATTGGCAATGATGCTTTTAAGACATACTGCACATACTGTAAACAAGACAAGCAATTATGATTTTCGTGTAGATCCTATTATGTTTAGTAAAGAGATTAGAAACTGTAAAGTGGGTATAATAGGAACAGGTAAAATCGGTTTAACAGAAGCAAAATTATTTAAAGGGTTAGGAGCTGATGTTTTAGGATACGATATTTACCAAAGTGAAGATGCAAAGAAAGTATTGAAATTTGTTGAATTAGAAGAATTATTAAATGAATCAGATATCGTAAGTATTCATGTTCCATATATTAAAGGACAAAATGATAAAATGATTAACGATGATTTTATATCTAAAATGAAGGATGGTTCAATACTTATAAATACAGCTCGTGGCGAAGTTCAAGATAATGAAGCGATTTTAAGAGCATTAAAATCAAATAAATTAGATGGATTTGGTACAGATGTATTTGCAAATGAAACAGCATTTTTCTTCAAAAAATTTAATAGTGGAGATGAAATATCTGATAAGGTTGTTAGAGAATTAGTTGATATGTATCCAAGAGTACTAGTTACACCACATGTAGGCTCAAATACAGATGAAGCTTTGAAAAACATGATAGAAATTACATTAGATAATTTTAATGATATATTAACAACTGGTAAAACTGTAAATGAAGTAGGAATTATATAATATATAAGTAGTTGTATTAATTAATTAATTGTGTTATAATTACATGGTTAAGAACTAAATAAAAGTGAAAGAGGTGATATTATGAAAAAGAATTTACATCCTGAATACCATCCAGTAATATTTTTAGATACATCTACAGGATACAAGTTCCTATCTGGATCTACTAAAACATCAAATGAAACGATGAAATGGGAAGACGGAAATGAATATCAAGTTATTCGTGTTGAAGTATCTTCGGATTCACATCCATTTTATACTGGAGCACAAAGAGTTGTTGAACGTGGTGGTAGAGTAGAAAGATTTAAGAAAAAATACAAAATGGATTAGTTTTAATTCAAATGATATTTACAATAACAATGCCAAGGGGAACCTTGGCTTTTTATTTTATATAAATTATTTATGTTATTTTCGTAATAAACAGATAAAATTGTAATTTATTTGTAACTTTTGTAATTTTTATGTTATAATATAAAAATTAAATAGATACAAATAGGAGTTTTTATGAATTACAATATAAATTTAAAAAAAATATTTGAAAAAATCATTTTATTAACAGTATTTTTGGTAGTACTTTTTATATTTGGGAATAAAGCTAATGCATCAGGAGTAAATGGTTTTATAACACAAAAAGATGGTAGTGTGTTATATTATATTGATGGAGTAAAAAAATATGGCTGGCAAATAGATGAAGGTAAATGGTATTTTTTAGATAGAAAAAATGGGATAAAAAAATATGGTTGGCAACTAATTGATGGTAAATGGTATTTTTTAGATAGAAAAAATGGAGACATGAAAACAGGTTGGCAACTAATTGATGGTAAATGGTATTTTTTAGATAGAAAAAATGGAGATATGGAAATAGGTTGGCAATTAATTGATGGTAAATGGTATTTTTTAGATAGAAAAAATGGAGACATGGAAATAGGTTGGCAATTAATTGATGGTAAATGGTACTATTTAGATAGAAAAAATGGAGACATGAAAATAGGTTGGCAATTAATTGATGGTAAATGGTACTATTTAGATAGAAAAAATGGAGATATGAAGACTGGTTGGTTAAATGTAGATAGCGCACATTATTTTCTTCACCAAAATAATGGAAATTTAATTTATGGTGATTTTGAGGTTGATGGTGTAAGATATTATACAGATAAATCAGGAAAATCTTATTTATATAACAAAAGTTTAGTACCTAATTCTAAAACAGTTTATTCTGAATCAGTTTCAGTGGTTAAATATGATTTAGATTTACCAGCTATAAAAAGTAGTTCACCTAAAATATATACAATTGGTCAATTTGAATGGCATGGAGTTATATATTGGGGAGGACATAAATTTACTTATTATTCGGAAAGAGTGTTACCAGGTGGAGGATTAAGTATACCGGGTAGATACACAAGCCAATTAGGATATGTTACTGATAAAGATGGATATATTGTTTTAGCATCTAATATATTTGTGCCAAAAGGGACCGTTATTGATACACCTTTTGGAGCTCAAGGGAAAGTTTATGATAGATGTGAGTCATGCTCAATCGATTGGTTTGACGTATATACAAGATAATCACTATAAGAGACGAAGAAATTCGTCTCTTTTTATTTTGATATTTAGTTGATATAATTATTTCGGTATAGATATAAAGCGATATTTTTAGGTGGTGAGATATGGATAAAAGATATATTTTAAAATATAATAGACCTTCAGAAAAAACATACAAAGGATGGGAAGAAGAAGCTTTACCACTAGGGAATGGCTATATTGGAGCTAAGATATTTGGATTAATTAATGAAGAAATCATTCAATTTAATGAAAAATCTCTTTGGTCCGGAGGTCCAAATGGAATCGATGATTATCAAGCTGGCAACGATGATTATAGATTTGAAAGTTTAAGGAATGTTCAAAAATTATTGAAATCTGGGAAAATTAATAAAGCAAGAGAAATGGCTGAAAGTAAATTGATAGGACCACAGAATTCTCAGTATGGAAAATATTTATCTTTTGGAGAAATTGATATTAAATATAACGATTCTGATACAATATCAAATTTTGAAAGAGGATTAGACATTTCCAATTCTTTACATTATACAAAATATTTATCAGATGGAAAAAATATTGAAAGAGAATCTTTTATAAGTTATCCGGATAATGTTTTTGTAATGCACCTTAAAAATGAAAAAAAACAGACTATTACAATAAATCTAAATTTGACAAATTATTTAGTTGATAGTGATGAGAATTCAAAAATGAAAGTAGGAGATTCTACATTTTTTGAAAAAGGTATTTTACTTTCGGGATATGTTTGCGAAAATAATTTACGATTTTCAGCATATTTAGAGATTGAAACTGATGGTAGAATCGAAAATGATTATGGCTTAAAAATTTCTAATTTTAACGATGTTAAAATATATTTATCCGCTAAAACTAATTATATTCAAAATCCAAAATTAAATTATAAAGATGATAAAATTAATCTTAATGAAGATGTTAAAAATATTGTAAAAACTGCTATTTTAAAAGGTTATCAAAAAATTAAAGAAGACCACATAAAAGATTATAAAAATTTATTTGACAGAGTTAAATTAAATATTTCTGAATATGATGATAGATATATGGATGAAATTTTAGAAGAATATAAAATTAAACAAAATAATTATTTAGAAGAATTATATTTTCAATATGGTAGATATTTATTGATTTCTTCTTCAAGAGCTGGAAAAAATGCACTTCCTGCAAATCTTCAAGGCATTTGGAATGCTGTTGATAACCCACCATGGAATAGTGATTATCATTTAAATGTTAATTTGCAAATGAATTATTGGCCAGCATATATTACCAATTTGTCCGAAACAGCTATTCCGCTTATAAATTATGTTGATGATTTGAGATTTTATGGTAGGAAATGTGCTGAAAAGTATGCTGGAATAATATCAAATGATGACGAAGAAAATGGTTGGATGGTACACACTCAAGCTACTATATTTGGTTGGACTGCACCAGGTTGGAATTATTATTGGGGTTGGGCACCAACATCAAATGCTTGGATCATTCAAAATGTCTATGATTATTTTAAGTACACATTAGATTATGATATTCTTAGAAATAAGATATATCCAATGTTAAAAGAGACGGTTAAATTTTGGAACTCATTTTTAATTTATGATGAAAAAAGTGATAGATATGTAGTTTCTCCTTCATATTCTCCAGAGCATGGGGATATTTCAATTGGAAATACTTACGATCAGTCATTGGTACATGATTTGTTTTCAAATTATTTAGAAGTTGCAAAAATTATGAATGATACAGACTATATTGAAGATGTTAGAATAAAAATGAGTAAACTTAGACCAATTCATATTAATTCTAAAGGAATGATTAAAGAATGGTACGAAGAAGATTCATCTGATTTTAATGCATCTAAAATAGAGAAAAATCATAGACATATTTCACATCTAGTAGGATTGTTTCCGGGAAAAATTTTTGATTACGATGAAAAATACAAAAATGCAGCGAGAATGTCTTTAGAAGATAGAGGAGATGGAGGAACTGGTTGGTCAAAGGCTTATAAAATTAATTTATGGGCAAAATTAAGTGATGGAGATAGAGCTCATAAATTATTAAGAGAGCTTTTAGTTAATTCGACATTAAAAAATCTATGGGATACACATCCGCCGTTTCAAATTGATGGTAATTTTGGAGCTGTTAGTGGTATAGCTAATATGCTGGTATCTTATAAACAAGGGGGAATTATCCCGTTACCTGCACTTCCAAAATCTTGGAAAGATGGTGAAGTAATTGGTTTGAAAGTTTTTAATAAAGAAGTTAATATTAAGTGGAAAAATGGAAAAGTTATTGATTTTAAGGTTATATAAATGTGTAAATTTATGATATAATTATATGTTATGAAATTTAAAAATATGTCAGGGGTTAAAATGTAGTGAAAAATGTAAAAATAGATGATTTGCTAAATGGAGATTATAGATTTACTAAAATTGTTTTGCAATATATTTTGAATTATACAATGTCTGATATATTTCAAAATAGATTTGAAACATTAAGTGAAGAAAAATATCTAGAGTTTATGAAAATTCAGGAAAAGTTAAAAGATAAAATACCATTGCAGTATGCTATTGGAAAGTGGAATTTTTATGGTAGAGATTTTATAGTAAATGAAAATGTTTTGATTCCAAGACCTGAAACAGAATTGCTAGTCGATGAAGTTTTGAAGGAAAATTTAGACGGTAAAACTATTTTAGACATAGGGACTGGAAGTGGGGCAATAGCTATTTCGTTAGATTTAGAAGCTAAAAATTGTAAAATTTTTGGGTCTGATATATCAATTAATGCATTGAAAATTGCAAAAAAAAATTCTAAAAGTTTAAATTCAAATGTTGAATTTATTGAATCGGATTTATTTCAAAAAATTGATAGAAAATTTGATATAATAGTCTCAAATCCACCATATTTAAGTGAAGATGAATATGATAAAGTTGATGAAATTCTTTATTATGAACCTAAAAATGCATTTGTAGGTGGGAAAAAGGGTTATGAATTTTATGAAAATATTATAAAAAATGCTTCAAAATATTTGAACGAAAATGGAAAATTATTTTTTGAAATAGGATATAAGCAGGCGGAAGTTGTAAGAGATTTGCTTTTACGTAATGGATATAATAATATTAAAATTAAGAAAGATTATAGCAATTTAGATAGGGTAGTTATAGGTGAGTTATGTTTGAAAAATTAGAGTTAACAAAAGAGAAATATTACGATTTAGAAAAAAGATTGGCTAGTCCTGAGTTATTAGCTAATATGAATGAATGGCAAAAAGTTAATAGAGAATATGTTGATATCAAGCCATTAGTAGAAACTTATGAAGAATATAGAAAAAATGAAAATTTGATTGAAGAAAATAAAGAAATGCTAAAAATGGCAGATGAACAAGAAATGAAAGATTTATTAAATGAGGAAATAGCAGAAGCTAAGGGGAATTTAGTAAGTTTAGAAGAAAAGATAACATTCTTACTTGTTCCAAAAGATCCAAATGACTATAAAAACGTTTATGTGGAAATTAGATCAGGAGCAGGTGGTGATGAAGCGGGATTATTTGCTGGTGAGCTTTATAGAATGTATCAAATGTATTCAAGTAAGCAAGGATATAAGATTGAAATTGTTTCACTTTCTGAACAAGGAATCGGTGGTATCAAAGAAGTTATCTTCATGGTAAAAGGAGAAGGTGCATATTCAAAATTAAAATATGAATCAGGAGTGCACAGAGTTCAAAGAGTTCCACAAACAGAGACATCAGGACGTATTCATACTTCAACAGCGACAGTTGCAGTTTTACCAGAAGCTGAACAAGTTGACGTTGAAATCAATGAAGCAACTGAATTGAGAATTGACTACTTTAGATCATCAGGAGCAGGTGGACAACACGTTAATACAACTGACTCTGCTGTTCGTATTACTCACATTCCTTCAGGAATTGTAGTTTCTATGCAAGATGAAAAATCTCAACATAAAAATAGAGATAAGGCTATGAAAATTCTTTATCAAAAGTTATATGAACACAAATTGGAAGAACAACAAAAAGAATTATCTGAAGATAGAAAATCTCAAGTTGGTACAGGAGATAGATCAGAAAAAATCAGAACTTACAATTTCCCACAAGGAAGAGTTACTGATCATAGAATTAACAAGACAATTTATCAATTAGATTCATTTTTAGATGGTAATATTGAAGAAATGATAGATGCTTTAATTTTGGAAGATCAGACAAAAAAATTAGCATTGTCTCAACAATAGATTAGAGTGATCATGAAGAAAGTATTTTTAATTTGTTTATTAATCATATCTATTGTTGGATGTTCAAAAAATGTAATTGTAGGGCAAGATGGAGATAAATCAGCCTCAGAATATTTAAGAAAATTTTATGATTCAGATACACAAGGAGTGAAAGTTGATTTTATAAATTATGATATATTTAATAAATTAAAAACTCAGACAAATGACTTTGTGATTGTATATTCTAGCTTAAAATGTGAATATTGCAAAAAATTTGTTCCTGAATTATTTAAACTATTGAATGAACAAAAAATTTCTCATGTTTATTTTATGAAATTTGATGAAATGTCACACGACCACCAAAAAAAAGTTTCAAGTACATTTTCTGATGGTATAATTCCTACTGTTCAATTTTTTAAAGGTGGAAATTTAACAGAATTTCAAGGAGAATTTGATTTGTTAAAACTATCAAAAATAATTGAAGATTTTAAAAAGGAGAATAATAAAAATGGATAATCAAAAAGATTTATATCTTGAAAATTCATTAATAAGCTCATTTGTAGGAAATCCGCTATTTGATGATATTTATTTAGAACATAATTCATTACCGGAAATAAACTTTGATGAAATATCTACAGAATCTGAAATTTTTGGTAAAAAAATTTCATTTCCGCTAATAATAAACGCAATGGTTGGGGGATCTGAAAAAGGATTTGATGTAAATCAGACTTTATTTTCACTAGCTATGGAATTCAAATTGCCGTTTTCTGTAGGATCACAAGATGGAAATTTTGATAATGAAGAATCAAAATTATATCTTGAAAGAATTGGTGAAAGTGAAAAATCCGAGGTAGTTGTTCTATCAAATTTAAGTGCGAAATCGGATGAAAAATCAATTGAAAATGCAATGAACTTGATTAATAGTGATGGAGTAACATTATACTTAAATTCAGCCCAAGAAATCATAAGTTCTGATGGAGATACTAATTTTAGAAATGTACTAGAAAATATTAGAAAATTATCAAAAACTTATTCTTCTAAAATGATTATAAAAGAAAAATCTATGGGAATGACAAAGTTAACTGTTGATAAACTTGTGGATGCTGGTGTAAAGTACATTGATGTTTCTGGAAGTGGAGGCACCAATTTTATTGAAATTGAAAATCTTAGAAATTATAAAGAAGATTTTTCAGACTTATACAGTTGGGGGATTCCTACTGCAAAATCAATAATTAATGCTAGAGAATCAAGCCAAATGCTTAAAATAATTGCAAGTGGCGGTATAAAAACAGGATTAGACATTGCAAAAGCATTAATCATTGGTGCTGATTATGTAGGAGTTAGTGGTGAATTATTGAAATATCTATTGCATGGTGGATATGATCAAGCTAAAAATTATTTAGAAGACTTAATCTACAAAACAAAAGTTGTTATGTTCCTTTTGGGAGTGAAAAATATAGAAGAATTAAAAAATGTAGATTATAAGATAGTTGGAAGATTAAAAGAAATATTATAATATACTTTAAGAAAGAAAAATCATGAAAGAATACAAACAAAAAATCGCAACGAAAGGCCAATTAAAATTAATTATCTTTACAGATTTACTAATTTTCTTAGCCATAGGCGTAATTATTTATGAAACATACAAAAAGGTAAATCACTTTGCTTCATACCTTTTGCTAGGAACAGTATTTATCCTAATGGGAGTCAACCAATATATTTATTACAAAAATAATGGTGGAATCGGCTATATCGCAATGACAGCAATATACTCAATTATAGGTATAACAATGATAGGATTTAGGCTTTTAACATAATTATATAAATTTTTATTTTGTGGTAATTAAATTTTTGATTATCCTATATGTCGAGCTTATAGTTAGTAGTTTAGTATTATGTACGGCGAGAAATGGGGAAGAAAATATAAAAA